>CAZJLX010000153.1:0-6259 GCA_964546545.1 uncultured Ignavibacteriaceae bacterium
ATATATAATCGAGGGGCAGGCTTCGATTATTTCGCGCACTTATACGCCCAATCTAGTACAGTATAATATCCGACCGATAACCGATGGGACTATTATATTTGGCATCGGTTATGACGAAGGCTGGTCGGCTGGTGACGGACGTCGTCTGTTCGAAAGCAACGGTTTATTAGCGACGCGTTTCAGCCGCAACGATAATTCGATAACGCTGTCTTATGCTCCGCCCTGTTTTTTACCGGGATTATTGATAACAATAATTTCAATTATTGTCTGTCTGCTGATTTACTTTAATGGCAAGTTTCTTAAACGGCTGGAGACGATACTTAAGTAAGGTCAGGAGCGCCTGGACGCCGTCGGTCCATCTTATTTTTTTACCCTCTTCGAATTTTCGCGGCCGGTAGGAGATTGGAATTTCATAGATTTTTATTTTATTTCGACCCAGTTTGGCAACCACTTCGGGGCAAAATTCAAAACGCCGACTTTCCAGATTCATCGCTTTCAGAATATCGGTCCTAATCATCTTATAACAGGTTGATTCATCGCTTATGTTTACTCCAAACAGCAGATTGGCCGCCAAAGTGAGCAGTTTGCCGCCCCAGAGATAGCGATTATATGAAATGCCGGAGTCGGGATTTAATATCCGGGAGCCAAAAACAGCCAGCGCTTGTTGTTTCTCAGCCAGATCAACCATAGTACGCAGATCTTTGGGGTCATATTCCAGATCACCATCCTGAATAACCGTAAATTTCCCCGTGGCAAATTTAAGTCCGGCGATTATACCGTCCCCTTTGCCAATATTGCGGCTGTTTTCGATTAATTGAACCTTCGGTCGGTTTTTATATTCACGAATTATTTCCCCGGTCCGGTCGGTCGACCCATTATTGACAATTATCAGTTCCAATTCAATATCGAGTTTAAGGATCGATTCGATTATCTCCGCAGCGGTAGCTTCCTCGTTGTAAAGCGGCATCAGGATGGTTAAAATCATATTACAATATATCCACCATTTTGCGGAAGTCAATAGCTGATAAAATGTTACATACGGACTTAAGCGCTTGACTTTTATATGCTGTTTTTGTATAAAGTATTTTTAATATTGGTGGTATAATAAAATAACGAATTGTCTTTTAAGGAGTTTCGGTGTCGTTGTTAAATAGGCTGATGAAACTGTTTTTTTATGTCCTTCTGCTTTACTTGGCTTTTTATATAATTCCGGCCACTTTGTACTCGGCCGACCATAATTTTTCGACCGCTATAGATCCACAAGAATATATTATTGGGCCGGGTGACAATTTCCGGATCGATTTTTGGGATGGTTCGACCGAGGTCATCGAACTGACCGTTACGCCAGAGGGCACGGTGCTGTTGACCTCGATGGGTATGATTCGTGTGTCGGATTTAACCCTGACGGAAGCAAAAAAGAGAATTCGGGAACTGATCCGACGATATTATTCCGATGCCGACTTTTCGGTTAGTCTGACCGGTGTCCGGCAGTTACAGGTTTTAGTAACCGGCGCGGTCAAGAGACCTGGTCTTTATGATGTCTTTGCTTCGCAGCGCGTATCGGAATTGATAAATCTTGCCGGCGGATTGTTGCCGGGAGCCTGTCAGCGCGGAATTAAATTGTCGGGGCAAAATGGTCAGTCACATAACGCCGATCTGCTTTTATTCGAACGAACCGGCAATCTGAAAAGCAATCCTTATATATTTTCCGGCCATAAAATTGAAGTGCCGTTTATTAAGGATTCTTCGACGTTTATTCAGGTATCGGGTGAGGTGGTTCGTCCCGGTGGCGTGGAATTCATGGAAGGCGACAATCTTGCTATTATTTTAAATCTGGCGGTCGGTTTTTCGGGTCTTGAAAATGATTCGATTTTAATTTTCAGGAAAGATGAAGAAAGCTATCGGGAAATTGTAATTCCGAATTCAAAATCAGACTACTCTATCAAACCGGGTGATAAAATAATTGTTTTGAAAAAAGAGGAATTGGTAACCACTGATTATTATTCTATCAGCGGTGAAATCAGACGTCCGGGTCGTTATCCCTATGTCAAAGGAATGAGTCTGGCCGATGCGGTTCAAAAAGCCGGAGAGGTTTCAGACGGGGCCGATATAAGATCGACCGCTATATTTCGGAAACCGGGCTTTGATCTTCCGCCGACTATGATTCGAACTCTGTCGGCCGCCAATCCAAACGCGCTGGAGTTGACCACTGTTCCGGAGCCGATATCAATCGGGGTCAAAATTGAAGATAAACAGAGCATGCAACGAATAGCCCTTAAGCCGGGAGATTCAATAGTGATTCCGTTGCTAAGCGGTTCGGTGGGCATCTATGGACTGGTCAATCGTCCCGGTGTCGTCGATTTTTCCCGAGTCGGCGCGATCTCGGGTTTTATAAAACTGGCCGGAGGTTTTGCTCCCACGGCGGATCGCAAGGCAATCCAGGTTGTCCGAAAATCAACCGGGGCGACGATTATTACAAATCCCCGAGCCAGTATTTATGACGGTGACAGAATTATTGTTTTAGAGGATAAGCGCAGAAAAGAGACCTGGGATAAAATAAAGGATATTTCATTGATTTTGGCCGGGCTGGGTATAACCTATTTGGCCATTGATAATATAGCGGATTAATGTATGGATGAAGGACATTTTAATCTCTGGAAACTGCTTGAAGTAATTGCCCGACGGATCAGATTTATACTGGTTTTTGTCTTTCTGATTACGGGCGGTTCTATTATCGTATCACTGTTACTGCCGCGCTGGTATGAGTCGGTGGCGCTTTTGATGCCGCCTCGGGAAGAGGGATTTAAGCTGGGTTGGGCATCCGGTACCGAAGATTTATATTCTCTGACCTCCGGCGTTCGTCTGCCGCTGATGGCCACGCCAAGCGATATTTATGCCCGTATTCTATACAGTCGTAAAATGGCCGAACGGATTGTTGTGGCGAATAATCTGATTGAATATTATAATGTCGAATCGATGGAGGCGGCCTTAAAAGAGCTTGATAAAAGATCTGATTTTCTGGTCACCGCCGAGGGCTTACTGCAGATAAAATGTATCGACAAACAGGCCGGATGGTCGGCCCAGTTGGCCAATTCTTTTGCCAGTGAACTGGATCGGATGACTCGGGAATTGGCGGCCGATCGGGCCAAATTGACCAAGAAATTTATTTCCAACCGCTTATCCGAAGTTTCCGTCGATCTCGATTCGGCGCGGGTCGAGCTTGAGAATTTCCAGAAAGAAAATAAAGCGATTGATCTCGATCGCCAGACTCAGTTGGCAATCGAGGCAGCGGTCGGGCTTAAAGTTGATCTGGCCACGAATGAGATTGAATTAAATGTCAAGGAACAATCGCTTTCATCGACTCATCCCCAGGTAATCAGTCTGAAACGCAGAGTAAGTGAAATCAAAAAACAGATTCGGACCCTTGAATTCGGCGGAGCGGACAGTTCTTATTTGAATCTACCGATTTCCGAGGTCCCGGCGCTGAAAATAAAATATGCTGAAATAATGTCACGGCTTAAGCTGTCCGAAACTCTGTTTCAGCTATTGACTGAGCAGTATGAACAGGCCAAAATTCAGGAACAGATGATTACTCCGACCATATCGGTCCTTGATCGGGCCTATCCGCCGGATGTGGCCATAAAGCCGCAAAAGCGAATAATTGTTGTGGCCACGTTTGCCCTGTCGATTCTCCTCGCTTTGTTTATTGTCCTTTTTCAGGATTATCTTATACGTTTACAAAAAAGATCGCCGGACGATTTTGAACGAATCAGATATTTTTATATAACTCTTTTTGGATGGTGGCCCGGAATAAAAAAGAAGGGCAATCAGCGGTGACAGGCCGGTAAATAATTAATATTGCCAAAATATTCACATTTGATTTAGGGTGGTTATGACAAGTGCAATAATCGATTCCACGGCAAAAATCGGCGAGAACACGTTCTATGGAGACTTTTGTGTTTTTGGCAAAGATGTCACCATCGGCCGTAATTGCGAGATTGGCAATAATGTCGTAATTCATAATGGCAGTCAGATAGGTGATAATGTCAGGATTGACGACGGCGCAGTTATCGGGAAATTTCCAATGCGGGCGGCTAATTCGGCGGTTACCAAAGAGCAGGAACTTCCTGCCGCGGAGCTCGGCTCCAATTGTATTATCGGCACCCATGTTGTCGTTTATCGCGGTTGTAAGATTGGTCGGAAAGTATTAATCGCCGATCTGGCGACGGTTCGCGAAAACGTAACGGTGGGCGATTTTACTATTGTCGGCCGCGGCGTGGCGATTGAGAATTTCTGTACTATCGGTCGCTATTGTAAACTGGAAACCAATGTTTATATCACCGCTTATTCCGAACTGGAGGATCGTGTTTTCGTGGCGCCCTGTACGGCGACTTCGAATGACAATTTCGCCGGTCGGACCAAAGAGAGATTTAAACATTTTAAAGGTGTGATAATCAAAAAGGGCGGTCGGGTAGGTGTCAATGCGACCATTCTGCCGGGCAAAACAATCGGAGCGGATGCCCTGGTGGCCGGGGGCGCGGTGGTTGTCAAAGATTGTCCCGATAAGAAAATTGTCATGGGTGTTCCGGCCGTGATCATCGGTGATGTTCCGGAAAATCAGCTGCTGGAAAACCAGGGCTGGGAAGAATAATAAAGGGGTTGATATGGCAGTACCTTTACTTGATTTAAAAAGACAGTACGATATTATAAAAGATAAAATAGACCAGGCTGTTTCAAAAGTGTTCGAGCATGAGCTGTTTATTCTGGGACCGGAGGTCAAGGCCTTTGAAAAACGGGTGGCTGAATTTTGTCAGTCCAAAATCGCCGTCGGCGTCGCCTCCGGTACCGACGCTCTATTAATTGCCCTGAAAGCGGCCGGGGTGGGAGCCGGGGATGAGGTTATTACGGCCGATTTTTCATTTTTTGCATCGACCTCGGTCATCTCGCGGGTCGGGGCGACTCCCGTCTTTGTCGATATTGAACCGGATAGTTATAACATGGATCCACAACTGGTTGAAAAGGCCATTACCAAAAAAACAAAGGCAATTATTCCAGTGCATCTGTTCGGTCAATGCGCCGATATGGATCCACTGATGGTTCTGGCGCAAGAGTATAATTTAACTATCATCGAGGATGCCGCCCAGGCGATCAGTGCCAGGTATAAAAATAAAATGGCCGGCTCGATTGGCCATTACGGCTGTTTTTCATTTTTTCCGTCAAAAAATCTCGGCGGAGTCGGTGACGGCGGGATGATTATCAGTAGCGAATCCGATAGCGAAGAGACCTTAAAAATGCTGCGGATGCATGGCTGGAAAAAGAAATATCGACCGGAGGTGGTTGGCTATAACTCGCGCCTGGATACGCTTCAGGCGGCGGTCCTGCTGGTCAAAATCGAGTATTTAAACCAATGGTCAGAAAAAAGGCGGGAAAATGCCCGATTGTATGATGCCGCTTTTGCCGGGACAAGAATAACGACACCGGTCGTAAAAGATTACGCTTACCATATATACAATCAATATACGATCGCCGTGGAAAACAGGCCGGAATTGCTCGATGTACTGACGGAAAAAAATATCGGTCATGATGTGTACTATCCGCTCCCCTTTCATCGACTTGATTGTTATAAAGACCTGCCGTATAAAGAGGGAGATTTTCCGGTTAGCGAGCGAACCGCGGAATCGGTTGTTTCGATTCCGGTTTTTCCCGATCTGACTGCCGAAGAACTGGAAGAGGTGGTCGAAGTCGTCAAAGCGGTTTCGGCATGATTCCGCCTTATTGATTTATGGCATGGCTGATCTTTCGGGATTATTCCGGATACGGAGTTGATTTGTATGGAGCGCGATGAGTTTAGTCTAACTATTCGACAGACTGTCTTTGGAGTCACCGCCGTAGTAATCCTGTCAAAAATTCTCGGTTTTTTCCGTGAAATTGCTATCGCCGAGCGCTTTGGGACCTCGCATGAGTACGATATTTTCCTTCTGGCCATTTCCGTGCCGATCTTTTTTCAGATGGTTTTGATGCGGGCGACAAATTTTCTATGTGTGCCGCTTCTTTCAAAAAAAAATAATGGTGAAAATAGTGCGGAGGATTGGGGGCAAATATGGAGTCTCTTTAATTCCCTTCTGGTTGTTTCGGTTCTGTTTTCCGGTCTGGTTGCATTGGCGGCGCCGTTTATTGTGCCCCTGATCGGAACCGAACTTAATGGCGAAGTTCTGGAGTATGGTATTTTTTATTGCCGGGCGATATCAATATCGTTTGT
>CAZJLX010000154.1:0-6239 GCA_964546545.1 uncultured Ignavibacteriaceae bacterium
TCGGGCAGACCGTAAGCTACGAAGAAGGGCGCGGTCCGAAAGGTCCTCGCGCCGCCAACATTAAGATTGTTTAGGCCACGACTGTTTGATAGCGTCTATTTGATGTCCAGCTAAGATCTTATACCATTTTGAGATAATCCAAAAAGGTGAAATAAGAAGACAGGTTGGAGGCTTATTGCGCCTGAGCGTAGAGGGTGAGTTATACCCTTCCAAAAAAATAATAAGATCTGTGCTTTTTTATAATTTAAGAGCACAGATTTTTTATTGAAATTCCCGCAATAGTCTAAATAATTGGTAAATATTAGCCGATATATAATTCATGGGGCAAAATAATAATATGATAATTGAATTCGACCCGGAAACCAGAATTCTTCATCTGAGCGCCAGGGAGAGAATTGATATTCGGGAAGAATGTGAGTTGAACGGTTTATGTAGTCAAGTTAATGATTTAATAGAGAATCTGGTCGATTCCGATAGAATCTATCTTATTGTTGATCTTGGAAAACTGATTATTGATCCCGGCCTTGCCCATCAGTATGGTGTCAAAATAAGCAAAATTTTTGAAAAATATATTTATCCCAATGGGCTTGTCAGATATGGGATGCAGATCACTCGTATTACAATCAAAGTTGGACAAGCAGAAAGTATGAAAAGCATTCCATTGCCCTTTAAAACAAAAGATGAAGCCTTTAACTATATCAGGAATCTAATTAAGCAAAAAGAAAAAGTTGTTTAACGCGCTTTGTAATAACTTAATTAAAAGGCCGGTCAGATCGACCGGCCTTTTATTATATCAATAATACCTGTCAGTTTACGGACAATTTGGATAAGGGCCGTTTTTATACAGATAAGATATCAAGTATGTGATGTCAAAGATATTAACAGCGCCGTCGCTGTTTACATCGGCGGCATTCATATTAACCGGCGGCAGTCCGCCCTTATAGAGATAACTTATCATATAGGTAACGTCAAAGATATTAACCACGTCGTCATCATTGACGTCGCCGCATTCATATTCCTCCGGCCAGACAGGCACCAAAGTTCGAAGCGACCAGCAGTCCCACTCGATTGTGGCGCCTCCGATTTGTGGAGTATGGAAAGTAAGTTCCACCGAGCCCCTGGTCTGGAAGCCGCCGAGGTGAATGGTATATTCGCCCGGTTCGGTTATTGTTATACTGGTATCACCGATCCCCGGATCACTGCATCCGATAAGCAATAACCCCGGTTCCCAGACATCCAGAATATCCAAAGAGAGTTCAACATCACCCCACCAGGCGTTGGTTTCGCTAATATCAAACTGGGTTGTGAGAGTATGCACCGTTTCCCATGGATCCATCATGGACGGGATATTACTCAGGTTAAAATCATCACTATTAACGCAACAGATATAATATTCAGGTTCAAAAATGTTTCCGAATTCAGCCGAACTGCTATCATTACTGCCAAGTGAGAAACCGGCGAAGGAACTGATATTGGAAGGTGATTCGATCGGGCTTGGGCGATTGAAATATGATTGCGCTGTGGCGGTAAATTGACCGTTGTCATTATGAATCAGGAAGAGACCGGTTGAGCTGGGCGATACATTAATAATCCTGGTTTCATTGCCCTCGACATAGCCATAGCTTCCGGGCAGGTTCCAGTTCCAGATACGAATCTTCTTAATCGTTCCGTCGGGTTGTACTTCATAAATGGTTACATTGCCGCATCCGCCGGTTCCATCAAATTCAATTTTAATTTGTCCCCCTGCAGGCGCCCTGACTATTTTCCATTCACAATACTTTCTAAACTGCATACGATAGAAAGCCAAACCCGGATCATCCAGCGATGCCTGCTCATCGGCCAAATCGGCTTTCAGTTCGGCTATTTGCCGGGCGATAATCCGGGCAAACGATCTGAATCCGAGTTTCTTAAACGACTTATATAGGATTTTTAATTTGAGCAGCTCTATTTCTTTATCGGCAATATCAGATAACATATCCTGACGCCATACTTGTCGGGCAATATTGACAGCGGTTTCGTAATCCAAGCCGGCTTCCAGCGCCTTTATTTTCCAGAAAAGATATATTGAGCCCCATGAATATCCCCAGGCGCAGCTATTTGGCCCGGCTTCAGAATTAACATGAATTTCGGTTTTACCCTTATCATTGAGAGTCTTGAGACTTTCCACAATTCGTCCACCGTAGCAGGTAAGAATTTCGTCATACAGGTAATCGGCACAAGATGCAATCAGTGTATCCTGCCAGACTCTGAGCGAGTCTCCTGTTAATATTTCATTTCCTGCCAGACAGATACCATTCTTGGATCCATGGTTTGTAAACATTTTTTGCACTGTGGCAGTATCACCGGCCGAATCGCAGGCACGGAGTTTGGCCGCAATTCGATCATGGGCGGCACGGACCTCAGCTTGCGTTGCAGGATGCACCTGATTATTTGGAATTTCGATTGAATCGCCGCTATTTCCATCGTGATAGAGGATTTCTATATTTTCCGGGCAATAACCTTCATGCTCAACCTTGTGTTTATAAAGACGTTCAATATCATCCCAGAAACCTGGCTCATCACTGCCGCTGACCAAAATAGCGAATTTACAGGAATCGCACTCTTCGGGGTACATTCTTTCCTGTTCATCTTTATTATTGTCAAATTCAATCGTCAGGGGAAAGTTAACAGTGTCCGGAACTCTTTGGAATCCGCTGTCGATGTAAATAAAACTGGTTGCATAAAGGGTTATATCCAGCGTGTCTTCGGGATAATATGATAACGAATCATACTCATATGAGATCGAGCCACAGGCTATAATAATACCTCCCTGCCAGTACCCTGAATCAGGAACCGCCCCGGTTAAGAAGATAGTGCTAAAAGGCGGCATTGGACGTCGGTTGCGGTAATCGAGATAGCAGGTAACCAGGCGACCGTCGTTTTCGGTAGTATATTCACCCCAGACATTAACTTCGGTGCCGTCGATGTATTCCAGATTGGCGTACGCCTCGGGTATTGAAAAGGCCTCTTTGACGGAATCAATTGTCAGAGCGCCGTGCTGGTAGTCATAATAGCGAACCGCCGGAGAAGGGAAGCTGTCAATACAAAAATCAGGTGCGCCGATATAATTGGGTCGGGCCGAATCCGGAAATTGAATGTCATCATCTTCATCCCAGATCAAATTTTCTTCGAAATCGTAAATAGCCCGATCGATATAATATGCACTGCCATCGGTGCTGGAGACGACATTATCATTGCAGTCATCCCAGAAAAAATAAATCGGGCTGGAGTAGCCGAGAGTCAGTCCGGGATCGACCTGCAGTTTTAATTCGACCAGTTCAATTTCGACTTCATCATCCGGTCCGTAACATGTCGCCATGTCGGGGCCGCTGTCGGCATAGCCGACGAGCCGGATTAATTGGTCGGTAACTCCTCCCGGTGGAGAAATGTAATGATAGGAGAAATATTGCCAATCGCAACCTTCCATAAACCAGCCCGGATTGGCCTCAATAAACGTCAAATCATCGGAATTATACGCGATTAAAAAGTCAAAACCGCCCATTTCAAGGTCGGAGTTCTCCAACGTGATTGAAACAAATTCGTAGTAACCGGGCAGAGCATCTTCAACATGTTCGATTTTAATAAGCGGGCGAGCAATATCGACCTCGACCGTAAAATCGCAGCCATCGGTATCGACACCGTCGCTGACCTCGGCAGTAAAATAAAAATCGGTCCCGACATCAGCCGAATCAGGTATAAATTCGAATTCACCATTGGTAGGATTTATAAAAAATGAACCAACCGGATAGGGTATGGCATTAACTATACTAAAACTCAGTGGCACACAATAGTCCGGATCGGTGGCCTCAAACGTATAATACATTGGCACATCCGGTTCAGCCAGAAGAGGATCGGTCGGGCAGTTGGTGATTATTGGCGCGTAGTTGGTGATAGTTATATAGACAATGCATTCGGTGCCACATCCGGAAATAGCATCACAGGCATGCACGACAACTTCCTGACTGCCGACACCGCCCGGAGTAGGCTGGTAAGTCCAGACTCCCGAGGACGGGTTGATAGTCCCCGGACCGCTAATGATTTCGAACCAGTATGGGTCACTGTCCGGATCAAAGGCGTCAAAATCATAAACCATCATATTGCAATGACTGCCAATTATTTCGGGCGGACAGTTGGTGATTTCCGGCGGCGTATTGGTTTGCTGGAAAATTTCAAAACAGTGTGGCCCATCCCAGTAGGGGTACACCATTATCGATCCGGGCAAAACCCAAAGCCAATCATTATTTATCGGATACCATGAAGAATCGAGACAGATAGTCCCTCCGATTTGCGAGCAATCGACCTGTGTGGATATGGTCAATACGACTTCATCATAACCAATCGGCATTCCCCCATACATTGCCACCGCGCCCAGCCCGAAAGTATCAGCCGCGATCCCGTCAACGCTGAATTGATCCAATTGGACAAGCATATTAAAATAATCGCCGAGTCCCCCCGCCGTATCGGCGACCGGCGTTTGCCAAGCAGTGCCAACGGTCGAGAATAGTTTGTAACCATTGACCATTGCATTAACGACGTCATAGTTGTCGTTAAAGTAGTGAATTTCAATGGTGATTGGCAGATCACAAAAAATAGTGTCTGCGCCGCCATAGCCGGCTCCGGTAAAGGTAGTGTATACCTCTCCATCGGCCATCGTTTGCACGGGCAAAATACAAATTGCCATAAACAGCAATAGTATTTGACAGGCGCTTTTTAACTTAGTTCTCATGGCTCCTCCGGTATTGCAAGGTTTTATATAATAAATATTGTATTCCACGAATGCGGCATTATGCGACGACATATAGTCGTTGCCACACACATGTCAAATATCCGAAATGTATTAGTGTCTCAATAACCTCTGCCTGAGTAATATAGGCCGGTTTGGACGATCGGTCAAGGCTTTTTACGCGATAATAGCTATAATTGTCTTCTATTTACAAAATATTTTTGGATGTGGTAATTTTAGTATTTGAGAGACTGGGAAATGTGGTAGGATTTACAACAAGCAGAGGGATAATCAGTCGGCAAAATTGCTTATCTCGAAATATATTTTTGCCGAATGCCCGAAATCATCGAGACAAATTAATTCGTGATGTCCGACCTGCGGAAGATAAAACAGAAGCTCTTCCGGATCGCAGGTGGCGTACCAGTTTTTATCCAAAAACCAATGAAGCTGATGGCTGGTTAAGGAAACCGAGGCTTTAAAAAGTAGTTTCTGATACTCCGGTGGTGCATCGGGCCTTATTTCATAAATGGCATTGTTTTCCGGCGAATGGATAATCGGTTTTTCATCTATCACCATCCCCTTACAGTCCGGATTATGTCCGGGCAGAACTGCAATCTGTCCCTGCTCCAATAGCCAGTTGGAGAGGTGCGCCGGCCATAACTCGACAACTATCGTATCTATATCAAGGCCGAATGAACAGGCCGGGCAGACAATATCACCCGTTTGGCTGTCGATCGTTATGGTTTTATGCACGGTACATTTTGTCATTGGCGAGACAGCGTAAATGTAATAATCGTCGCGAATTGACGGGCAGTTTTTGTTGGGGATATGTCCGCTGGCGGCGCAGACCGAGCGAATTTCGATCTTGGGCGGCGGCTCGTACCATTTGATATCTTTATTTAAAGTCAGTTCCCGGAAAATATGTAACATCAACGGGGCGGCGGCGGTGGCGCCAACCAGATATGGTGAACCCTCCGAAGAAAAATTGCCCGCCCAGACACCGACCGTATAGGCGCGGTTGTAGCCGATCGCCCAGGCATCTTTACGGCCATAAGAAGTGCCGGTTTTCCAGGCGACCGTCGGCATATCGCGCGTGAACTCCCACGACGAGGCCAGTTCCGGTCTTTGAAGATTTGATAATATATTGGTCACCAGATACGAGGCTTCTTCGGTAAGAATTCTCTTTGGTTTTTCACTTGGTTGTCCGGTTAGAATCATGAGCGGTTGGTATTCACCCTCGCGAGCCAGAGTTGAGTACAGGTTTGACAGATCCAGAAGGGACACCTCGCAGGCACCAAGTACAAGCGGCAGACCGTACTCATAGTACTTGCGATTTAACGATGAGATACCTCCCTCTTTTAATAACCTGTAAAATTTTTCCAGACCAACCTCCGCAGTCAGATTGACCGCCGGAACATTTAATGACTGTACCAGAGCATCATTGACCGAAACCAGTCCGTGATATTCCTCATCATAA
>CAZJLX010000155.1:0-6225 GCA_964546545.1 uncultured Ignavibacteriaceae bacterium
CGAACGCTGCAACCAACCCGTTTACGGCTCCGGCATCCTCAACCACCCACATTTCATGGCGGACCTCATCTTCACTGGTGAAGTCGTATTCGGCAGGTGCTGCAGCGATACCAGCGAATATTGCCTCGATGTCATGATTATCGCGGAAGATGGAAAAAACAGGTCCCACCTGGGCGGCAACTTTCTGGATATGATCTGCCCGATCGCTGACTTTGACGGGGCGGGTATGCTCATGTTTTTTTATTTTACCCTGGTCATATTCGGCGCAGGAAGTCAGAGCCACCAATCCGGTTTGACTTTGTCCTTTCCATGTAAGACGATAAAGATAGAAACATGGCTTATTGTCGCGTAACATGATCCCTTCATCCACAAGACGTTGGAGATTGACCTTGCCGCGCTTATACACTTCATCGCTATATATTGATATACCGGGATCGAAGTCAACTTCCGGCTTATTGACACGCAAAAAAGAGTTGGGGTTATCTTTGACCAAAGCCCGCGCCTCATCACTGCTGAGCACATCATAGGGAGGTGAGACAACAATGGCGGCCACTTCGGGACGAGGCCTCAGACCCCTGAAGGGATGAATAACAGACATAGATACTCCTTTCCGCTCGCGTTGTGACTTATTTCACAATGGCCAGTAAATATATATAAAGGCGAGGAAAAATCAAGACCGATCGGTGGTAAGAAGAAGTCATTTTTCCGGCGGCTAATTCTTTCCTGTAAGCTTTTTAAGACCATGTCAGCCGATGAATCTCAATCTGACTGATACCATCTCACTGAAATTCCCTAAGTTTCCGCCAGAGAGTTGACTGACTGATTCCGAGTATTTTTGCGGCGCGTGGTCGGTTTCCACCGGTATGCGCCAGGGTTCTCTCTATGTGTATTTTCTCCATATCCTTCAGGCTCTTTGGGGTGTAGGTTGCAGACTGATCAACAACCGATTCCGGTCTAAGCAATTCAGGCGGCAAATGTTCAATCCTGATAGTCCTTCCCTGGCCGAATATAGCTGCCCTCTCGATCACGTTGTACAGTTCACGGACATTACCGGGCCAACTGTAATTCAGAAGACAGGTCTGACATTCCTCGTGCAGTCTCAGTTCAGGCAGTTGCATCCGGACCGAAAGTTCAGTCAGGAAGTGATCGGCCAGGATCAGAATGTCTTCGGGGCGCTCAGCCAGTCTGGGAACCCTGATTTCGACCACGCGGAGCCGAAATAGCAGATCTTTGCGAAAACGGCCCTGCGCCACTTCCGCGGTTAGATCGGTATTGGTGGCAGCGATTATTCGGATGTCAACCCGTCGCGGTGTATTCTCACCAATACGGAGTATCTCCCTTTCTTGCAATACCCTGAGAAGCTTCACTTGAATCGCCCCGTCAACATCACCGATCTCATCAAGAAAGGCGGTCCCTCTGGCGGCTTGTTCAAACAGCCCGACGCGATCGTTAATCGCTCCGGTAAAAGAACCAGATTTATGCCCGAACAACTCACTCTCCAAAAGGGCGGCGGGTAGCGCCGCACAGTTGATCGTAAGCATTTGTCTTTCCCGTCGGCGGGAATTGTCATGTATGAAACGAGCGACAATCTCCTTTCCGACGCCGGTGTCACCACTGAGAAGCACTGATGAATCAAAGGCGGCAACCATTCGAGCCAGCTCAAGGACTTCCATGAATGCTTTGCTTCTGACCGGCGCGATATAGGGTGGCAAACCTTTCAATTCAGTTCCTCCTGATTCCATTGGACAAATTGTTTATCTGTTCTATTATGGAATATCATATTCTATTATAGAATACATATTGACTTCTGTCAAGATGTTTATTTTCCCTAAATTATTCATAGTTATATTCTTAAGTCTAAATGTATTGACTTGGCCCGATACTTGCTAAATCACTCCTAAATTGCATATGGAAAGGCAAGTTTCAATGTCTGAAAATGACAAGCGTAGTTTTCTCCATCAGTTTTCAATGGGATACAAGTCCCTGAGATGGCGAATTGTTGCTGTTCTGCTGGGAGCGGCATTGTTACCTCTGTTGATTGCCGGATTCGGCTCGTGGGTGGTGTTTAGCGACCTTCTGGAGCAGAAGTCGCTGGACCTGCTGCGTCGATCGGTCAAGCACCATGCCGATGCAATAGAATTCCATCTGGCTGAACGTCGTCATCTTCTGGAAACAATCTCTGAAAACCATGGATTATCGAATATAACGGAGCCGGGACGCCTGCAGCAGCTTTTTGATAATCTAAATCGAGTGACGAATCAAGGGTTCGTAGATATCGGGATCATTGATGAGGATGGAAACCACCTGGCTTATGTCGGGCCTTATGATCTGCGGGAACGCAATTACAGGGAAGCAGACTGGTTTCGGGAGGTGCTTGTCCGCGGCCAGTACGTCAGCGATGTCTTTCTTGGGTATCGTCAAATTCCACATTGCATTATCGCGATCCGTTCTTCCGAGAGCGGTAAGGTATGGGTCCTGAGAGCCACCGTTAACAGTGCTCAGTTCGATGAGTTGGTGCAGGCTCGGTTTCTTACCGATGGCAGCGAGGTTTTCATTGTTAATCGGGGCGGCTTATATCAAACGACGCCACACGAAGGACAACTATTGGACTCATCATCGGTATCGGTGAATGATGTTTCCATATTCACCGGTTTACTGGATGTACGGGTCGAAGCTGACGGACACACGATGATCCGGGTAATGACCTGGATAAACGACGCCCGCTGGCTGCTTGTGGTTCAGCAGGATATTGTCAGTATTCAGGCTCCGGTCAATCAGGCCATTGCTCGAGGCGCCTATGTTGTCCTGGGTGCGGTCCTGATTCTCATTCTGACGACCATTCTGGCCACCTGGCATCTGACGCGTCAAATCGACAAGGTGACCGCGGAGCGTGAGGCTATGACCAGGGCTTTCGTCCGCTCGGCCAAGCTGGCATCAATAGGCGAATTGACCACCGGACTGGCCCACGAGATCAACAATCCGCTGGCCATCATAAGCGCCGAGCAAACCAACATCGCCGATATAATTGGGGATTCGGAATCAGGCGCTGTAGACTTTGAACAGGCCCTGGACTCCGTGAAGCGTTGTCAGAATCAGGTGCGACGATGCGGTGCAATAACACAGAAACTACTCCAATTCGGTCGCAGCAAGGAATCCCACGTGGAACCGACCAATCTTGCTCCGAGGTTGAGAGAAATCAAGGACCTGATGGAACGCCAGGCCAACCTTCGCAACATTACGATTGACCTGCATGTCGATGAAAAGCTGCCGCTGGTTTTGGCTGACCCGATTGAGATCGAACAAGTTGTCGTCAATTTAATCAACAACGCCATAGATGCCATGCCGGCCGGCGGTGAAATAACTATTCGCGCCGAACTCGATGTGGACAAAGTGCTGCTCGAGGTTGCCGACTCCGGTACCGGGATACCGCCCGAGGATCTGGATCGCGTTCTCGAACCGTTCTATACCACCAAACCGGTTGGCAAAGGAACCGGCCTCGGCCTCTCGGTCTGTTACGGCATCGTGCGATCTTGGGGAGGAGAAATTGAAATCAGTAGTCAGGTGGGAAGCGGCACCGCCGTCAGGATGATTCTGGCTTTTCAAGAAAATACGAAACCCGATAGTGCGGAGACGAAATAGCTATGGATACAATTAAAGAACCTATTCGATTGCTATTGGTCGACGATGAGGAGGAATTTCTCCTTGCGACATCACAGGCTCTCAGCCGTCGCGGCTTCGAAGTGTCGGTTGCGCCCAACGGCGTGTCTGCCCTGGAGCTGGTCGCTGAACAGTCGTTCGATGTGATTGTCCTCGATGTCAAGATGCCCGACATTAACGGGCTGGAGGTGTTCAGCCAGATACGCTCCCGCATACCGGAAATGCCGGTGATCATCCTTACGGGGCACCCGTCCATCAACGACGCTTTTCACACTTCAAGGAACGGCATTGCTGAATATCTCTCAAAGCCGGTAGAGATAGACGAACTGGCGAGTAAGGCGCGGCAAGTAGTTTCTGAGTCCGGACGGAAAAACGCATCAATCATACCGTCGGATGATGCCGCCGGGGTAACCGAAGCCATTGACGTTATGATTGTTGATGATGAGGTCGAACTCCTCGACTCACTTCAGAGAGTTTTCAGACGCCGCAACCTGAACACGGTCACAGTCGACAGCGGTCAAAAAGCCCTTGCTATGCTGGAGGAGAGATTGGTTGATGTAATGGTGCTCGATGTGAAAATGCCCGGTATGGACGGGATTGAGGTTCTGCGGCGAGTCAAGAGCAAACATCCGAGCATCCAGGTCATTCTGCTCACCGGGCATCCTTCTGTCAAGGCGGCCACGGAGGGTATTAAGCTGGGTGCCAGCGAGTATCTAAAAAAACCGCCGAATATCGATGAACTTGTTACCACCATAGCCAGACTCTTCAGGGAGCGACAGGAGATACTCGAAGAGCAACAGAGAAAATTAATTGAGGAAATCAAACGGAGGTATCCGGATTAACGGAACAGCAAGCCTGTGGTTCGGATTCAGACCAATATGAAAAGCGCGATTCAAGAAGGAGTTTTAATGTATGGTCGAAAAACTGAAAGCCAAGGTTAGCGCCTACGACCGGTATATAGACTATAAACGATTTTCGATTGCGGTCGGGTTGTTTGTGGTGATTCTGGTTCTTCCCATCCCTGATAGCATGCTGGATGTCGCGGTAGAATATACCGTGGGCAAAGAATGCGTCGAGGATTTCGTCGCGCAGGAACTGTTCGACAAGAATTTCCATGAAGTCGAACAGTGGCAAAAGCTCACGGTCGAGGCCATGAACGCCGTTATGATGCAGGGAGCATCCAGAAAAGAGACACTTCTCAAACGAAAATCCAAAGACCTGCAAAAGATGGGAATTGACGTTAACGAATTAAACTTCAATCGTTATCACGAATTCCTGGGCGCTATGGATGCCGGCGAGGTCAATCGAGTTCTGACACAGGCACGCACTTTGCGGCATGATCGACTCAGCTATGAGATGCTTTCCGAAAAACAAAAGCTGCGCGTCGATAACTGGGCAATGAATATCCTTATTTGTATAGCGATGGTTGCCTTCGTGGTTACCTGTTTTATTACCGAGGCCATACCCTTGCCGGGAGTGGCTTTTTGTATCGGATTGATCCTGGTCTTCTCCGGGATAGTATCCCGCACTGAAATCGCGCAGTTGTACTGGTCCGATGCTGTTTGGTTCATTATGGGCAGCCTCATGTTTGCGGCCGCCTTTGTCAAAACTGGCGTGGACAAGAGAATTTGCCTGCTTATTTTCCGGCGACTGGCCAAGCCCAGCGTTGCCTGGGTGACAGCGATTATGATTTTGGTGATTGCCCCGGCCGCGTCCTTTATCTCCGATCACGCTCTCGCTGCCATATTTCTGCCGATCGGAATTGTATTGTACAGTAACAGCCTCTCCAAACAATTCCCGGAGGATCGCGAACTGGCGAAACTGATGATGATAACTATTGCTATGGCCTGCAATATTGGAGGGTTCGGGTCACCTTCCGGCGGTGCTCGCAATGTTATTATGATGACCTACATGGAAGACATGTTCGGGATTTCCATTGGTTACGGACAATGGATTCTCTATGGGATGCCCTTCGTCCTGATCATGATGCCGATTACCTGGTTCGTTTTGAACCGCACCTTCCGACCGCAAATCAAAGATCTCCGGCCCGCAATGGTGGCCATGAAGAAGGATATCGAGCATATGGGAGGGTGGAACCGGAAACAGGTCTTGGCGGTGGGCATTTTTGTGATAATGTTCCTGGGATGGGTGACGGAAAAAAATCTAATTCTGGATATAACCGGTATTCGGCTCGGCATCGGCGTGATAGCTGTTGCCGGGGCAGTGGCGTACCTTCTTGCGGGCATAGTTAACTGGCGGGACTACCACGAAAAAGTGGATTGGGGAGTGGTCTGGCTGTATGCCGGAGCGATCGTCTTTGGGCGAACGCTGGATCAGACCGGAACGGCTTACTGGATAGCGCGATCGATTGTGGAAGGTCTGGCCTCTTTGGGTATTGCCTCGGGCACAGCTCTTCTGGCCGCCGGGAGCGGCGTAACCGTATTCATGACCAATCTGATGGCGGACGGGCCTGCGGCGGCTTCGGTCGGACCAATCACACTCAACATGGCGGCCGTTTCGAATCCGGGGACTACTCTCGTTCCGTTTATGGGCCTGATGACGGCCTGC
>CAZJLX010000156.1:0-6212 GCA_964546545.1 uncultured Ignavibacteriaceae bacterium
CGGTTGGATCGGCGATGACACCCTTGATCGCTGAGGCCGCCGCGGTCGCCGGCGAGACCATGTATACTTCCGAACCCGAATCGACACCTTCTTCTCTATGCCCGCAACAGCTTGTGGTCAGACAGCGCTCACCCGCGGCCAATAGTCCGTCGTTGGCACACAAAAATGGCTCAAATCCGGGATTGGCAACAATGACTCCGCTTTCGATAAAGGAGCGCACCAGGCCTTTTTTCAGCGCCTCAAGATAGACCTCGTGCGAGGCCGGAATAATCAACGTGCGAACATCGGGACTGATCTTGCGGCCCTTAAAAATATCGGCCACAATACGCAGATCATCGAACCGCCCGTTAATCGCCCCGCCGATAATAACCTGCTGGACCGGTACCCCGGCCAGATTACTGACCGACTTGACATTATCAAACAGGTTCGGCCCGGCAATTTGAGGTGACAGATGCGCCACATTGAACTCGTATGACTCATGATACAGTGCATCCTTATCGGCCAGCGCCGGACGATACGGCATCCGCGTCCGTCCCGAAACAAACCTGCGGGTGGTCGAATCGAACGAGCAGAGCGCACTCACCGAATCCAGTTCGCCCCCCACTCCGGTCATCGTAAACCGCTCCGAGATCGACATATGCAGCAGGGTCGCCCCGTTAAACTCGAGTACCTTGCCCGACAGGCTGGCAGTCCGAAGTTTCCGCGCGACAAAAAGAATAATATCCTTCGCAAAGACTCCCAGCGGAATTTTACCGTTAACAATCACTTTCACCGTCTGTGGAACCTCAAGAGAAACTTTACCGGTCTCCCAGACCTTCCCGATTTCCTCCTCGCTCAGAGTAAATCCAAAAGTGTTAATACATCCGAAAGCCGTCACCAGATTATCCGAAGCGACCGCAATCTGACCGGGCAGGGTCAGGCCGTTTTCAATTATCAACTGGTGACAGGTGCCGTTCAGGACATCATAGAAATTTTTTATGCTCTGCTTGCGAATAAAATCCTTGAGACGGCGATATTTTTCCGGCCCGCCATTATTGTACTTACCGTTATACTCCAAAGCGATCATCAGCCGATTCGGATTAAAAACATGGGTATGCCCGCTCCGTTCGAAGTTATTCAGAACAGCATCGGTCTCACCGCGGGTCAGAACCAGATCCGGCTCGACCTCGATATTTTCACCGATCTCGACAAAGTCCCGACCGGCCCGTTCGGCCAGAATCTTCTGCGAAATCGTCCGACCGCCGTAATTGTACTTACGGCCGACCGCCCGGGGCGGACCACCGAGATTAAGTTCCAATTGCTCCAGCTTCAGAAAGGATGGTTTTTCTTTCAGACCGTACTTTCTACGCCAGTTATAAAAAGCGGCCTTGGAGATACCCAGCTCCAGTCCGCAGCGATAATCATCACCAAACCGCTCCCAGATATCCCGAATTTCCGGCTCCGAAAACTTGGGGAAACTGTGCTTGGGGATATTCTTTTTCCGCCTCCAATAGGCGACCAATTGCGGAGTCACATTGCCGATCCGCTCGGCAATTTTTTCATCGGTCTTATACAGCTTTTGAAGCTGGATTAACTCAGCTTTGGTCGGGATTTTTCTCCGGGGCATAAAGCGTCGAATCCTTTCTTCAGCTTCCGGTAAATAAAATCATGCGCAAAGGATACCACCTCGGTATAACCGACCACGGCCATAAAGTTGGTATCTTCAGCCCAGCGGGGAACAACGTGCATATGCATATGCTCGGGAATGCCGGCACCGGAACCATGTCCCATATTCATCCCGATATTAAACGAGTCGGGATTAAAAACCTTTTTGGTTACCTCCACCGTCAGGCGCACCGTTTCAAAGAATTCCTGCGCCTCGGTTTTGGTCAGATCATTAAGAGTGCAGATATGCCGGTTGGGAACCACCATACTATGTCCCGAATTGTACGGAAATCGGTTCAGGATAACAAATATCCGGCGGCCGCGATAGACAATCAGATTTTTCTTGTCGGTTCTTTTTTTCAGGCGATTACAAAAGATGCACCCTTCCTCTTTTTTTCCGAGGATATATTCCGAACGCCAGGGCGCCCAAAGAAACTTTTTACCCATAAAATTCAATATAAGAAAAATCGCCGGGATTTCAAATGGTTTATGTGCGGGAATTATTTTGATTTGAGTGGCCTGCAATCCAGGCATTCAAATCAGGACAAAATAAAGACCCCTTTGGGGGGGGTCTTTATAAGTCGACAATATCAGGTTCTAAACCTTTTCTTTTTTCTTTTTCTTTTTCGGTTTTTTCTTTTCCTTTTTGGGGGGTACTTTTCCTGGCATGAGTTGTCACCTCCTGTTTGGCAAAAAGCATTTACTCGACCAAAGTCATAAGCCGACGAGTTTTCTCTCTCCGACTTATAATATTATACTAAATTAACAATAAAATGATTCTTTTTTATAAAACAATGGAATTTTTATCGGGCGATAAAATCCTTTAACCGACTGATTTTAGATTCTCCAGGTCGATATTGTACTGCTTGATCTTCAGACGCAGAGTCGATTCCGGTATTTTCAGATGCGAGGCGGCATGCTTCTTTACACCGCCGTTTTCCTGCAGCGCCCTGACTATAAATCTTTTTTCATACTCGGCCAGATAATCATATAATGAGAAGTCTATTCCAAAATTGACATTTGTATCAATTTCCAGCTCACCTGAAGAATCACCGCCGGCCTCAAGTATTTTGGCCGAAAGCAGGTCAACATCAATGATTCCCTTGTCACCCGCGAGAAGTGTCAATTTCTTGATTTCGTTTTCAAGTTCACGAACATTGCCCGGCCAGTCAAAAGCAATCAGACGTTTTAACACTTCAGGCACGATTTTTACCGAATCATCGGTAAAATGCCGCACCAGAAGAGGAATATCTTCTTTTCTGTCGCGCAGCGGCGGCAAAGTAAAACAGAGAGCGGTCAGGCGATAGTATAAATCCTGACGGAATCGCCCCGCCTCCATTTCGGTTTTTAGATTCTTATTGGTCGCGGAAATAATCCTGACATCAACCTTGCGTGGTTTGGTTTCGCCCAACCTGACAATCTCCTGCTCCTCAAGAATTCGTAACACCTTGGCCTGAATCGAAAGCGGCATATCAGCCACTTCATCGAGGAAAAATGTCCCGCTGTTGGCCTCCTGAAACAGCCCGACCTTATCACGATCAGCCCCGGTAAAGGCACCCTTTTTATGGCCAAACAGCTCCGATTCAAGCAATGTCTCAGGAAGAGCGGCGCAATTGACGGATATAAATTGATTATCCTTGCGATTGGAATTGTAATGAATCGCTTTGGCCAATAAATCTTTGCCGCAGCCGGTCTCACCTTCAATGGAGATCGAAATAGAAGAATTCACCACCTGCTGGACGCGCGAAAGCATTTCAAGCATTTGTTTATTACGGGTGATGATATTGGGAAAACTTGATTCCTCCAATAACTGCGCCTTCAATCGTTTATTATCCTCTTCCAATAAGAATTTATCATATTCGGCCAGTTTCAACGAAATCAGATCGGCGAAACCAACAACAAAATTCAACTCCTTCTGACCAAAAGGCTGGTAATTGCCATTTGAAGAAAGACGGTCAAGGTAAATATATCCGCTTATTTTATTGCCAAGCAGGAGAGGAACGACAATTACCGAAGAAACAACATTACCATTTTCACCTTTTAGAAGTTCATTAATAAACGGATCCCGGCGACTATCTAAAATCAGAGTCGGTTTATCGCTATTGAACTCCTCACCGAGAAGATCATCGAATTGCTGAATAAATCTCTTTTTTTGATATCCGGATAGCTCAAGATTGGTCACCGTCTCAACATTATTCGGATCCAGCTTGTAGACTATAACCCGCTCCGCCCGGGTCTTTTTTGAGAGAATATCAACGAATTCACGGATATGTCCTGATTTTAGATCAACATATTCGGTGTCGGTAAAATAATTGCCAAAAATCTTAAATTCATTCCTCGAAGATAATGAGGCATCAACGGCCTGCCGCGATAATTCCTGCTTAAATAACTGAATTCGCCTGACCTTTGCTTTTTCGGAAATCTTGTCAAAAAATCTTTCGCTTTGTAACAGGTTTTTAAACCCGGATGATAACTTAAAGTTCGTGCAGCAAAAGACACCATGCCGGAACCGCGTTTCAGCGGCCCAATAACTAAGTTTTAGCCTACTGAAAATCTTAAAAGACTCATCAAAAAGTTTGTCAATCTTATTAAAATTATTGTCATTTATTTTTATATATACCTCGGCCATAGTTAATAATGACCGGGCAATATCATACGGATCGCCAATCTTTCTTAAAGTATCGATACCATCCTGTGCATATTGAATTGCGCTTTCAGCATTGCCTCGGGTCGCAAAAACTTCCGCTATAACCATTTGAGAAAGCCCGATTTCAGCCTGCTCACCCAATTGAATGGATAAATCAAGTGCCTTTTGAGCATGTTTTAAGGCGCTTTCGATATTATCTAGTTCAATCTCCACGCAAGCCATACGTCTCCTGACCTGAGAAACCAACGCGGATTCGGGGGCCAGTTCTCGACCAAGTTCATAGGCATGACCCAAAATTTTGCCGGCCTGGACAATATCACCCTGTTCAAAGGCCAATTCACCCTCATATTCCAGACGAATCGCTTTTTCCCTGCGGAAATTATTTTTTTCAATTAAAACCGAGGCGGCATTAAATTCTCGCTGAGCGGGATTAAACTGGCGTTTCCTGAGATATAAATAACCGAGTGAAAGATGGTTCCTTACCAGGGATAAGGGCAGCTCAAGCTTTGCCGCAAGTTTTAAGGCGGTTTGAAGATGTTCTTCGGCCGCCTCCCAGTCACCGCTTAATGTTTCGATACGGCCAAGATTGCCGATTTCTTCGGCAATGCGGATATTGTCACCCCGGGAATGCTCAATCGCTTCATTAACAAACTGAATCGCCTTTGCAAAATCAGACCGTAAAAAGGCAAGACGTGCCATTCCATTGAGAGCTCCAACCATACCAACACTATCTTCTACTCGGCGGAAAAAGGCCAAGGCATCAAAGGCGTACTGCTCAGCAGATTTTATGTCGCCGGTAGCAAAATAGTCTCTGTATAACAAAAGATATAAGTTGCCCACCCATTGATGAAGGGCGGATGAGGCCAGCGATTGGCTGGCCTCCCTGGCAAGTTTAATCGATTCCCGATAATTACCCGAGTAATAGAGGGCTGCGGCTTTTAGATAGCTAAGCAGACCCTGTTCATAACCTTCGGGAGTAAAATCGGATTGAATCAGGGCTTCCAGCCGCGTCCTTGCAGCGTCAGGCTTTCTCTGGCGGTATAGCTCTTCAACCTCTAGAAGCCTGATATCAAAATCGATATTTTGGTGTGAGGTTAGGCTCATTTTATTTTTTACTCTAAACTTTTTAAATGGCTCTGGTTACCCTATCATTTGTAGGCTCCATTCGAAGCGCCGTTTTCCTCCTTTGAAACACCCGTCGGAACATCATGATACCAAAGAATAAACTGCATTGATATCAGAAATTCCGGATCAACTGGATAGCTCGGGTCGTAGCCACGTGTCCCTTCATCTTTTACCATGGGATCAACAACCAACGAATCATCACCGGGACCGGTATAGCCATCGCTTATCCCCCCATTCGAACCACCATCACCGTCCCACGGATGCTCTTCTCCGGAATAGACAAACGGAGCATTGAAGCACATAATAACCAAAACCATTGCAAACAATATTGCTAATGCTTTGGCCATTTTCATTGCGTTTGCCTCCTTTAAAATTTTAAGGCCCTTTTAAGGGAGCTATCGACTCTCCCTTTTCAAGACATTATTTAATAATACACTCTGTTGTTGCGCAGCAATTTTATGCCAGCGCAATTCCTGCTATTTGTATAGTATTAGATAACAATGGATTTGTCAAGAAAAAAGATTGTCGTCGCAGGAATTGCGACTTGAAGTTATCGTATGAATTTCTTTGCAAGCCATGACTGATCGACGAAAACTGAACGATCAGGGCATAGTTCATGACAACACCAGCAATTTATACATAAATCATAATTAAATACCGGAGACTGCTTTTTTCTCGGGGACAATGCTCCTGTCGGACAAGAATTTACACAAGTCTGACAAAATGTACATTTTGTTTCATCAATTGCCGGACGAACCCAGACATAAGGCCCAATCATCTTCCAGAGAAATTCTGG
>CAZJLX010000157.1:0-6205 GCA_964546545.1 uncultured Ignavibacteriaceae bacterium
TTGTGAGGTCGCTTCGAAAAAGTTGGCCACCGCCACAATCGCCTTATTGGGATCCATAACGCGGAAATAGACCACCGCATTGACTTTGATCGAAACATTATCGTGGGTGATAACATCCTGCGGCGGGACATCAAAAGTGATGGTCCGCAAATCGACACGGGTCAATCGGTCGACCATCGGAATCAGCAAGATAATACCCGGTCCTTTGGCACCAATCAGGCGCCCGAGTCGGAAGATAACACCGCGCTCATATTCTTTCAGAATACGGATCGCATTGGATAAAATTATCAGAATAAAAAAGACAATCAGGCCAATTCCAGCTAAAGTCATAACACCTCCTTGGTTTATATTTTCCTTTTGACCTTCATTTTCAGGTTAGTGACTTCCAGCACTTCGATTTCGGTACCCTCTTCAAGGATCTCATCGGCACTGGCTTCCCAGAGTTCTCCGGCGACATACACATAACCGGTACCGTCGATCCTGGTTTTAACCGTTCCAATATTACCTATCAAACCTTCACTGCCGGTTGTCGGCTGCGAAATTCTGGCTTTATAGGCCAGAGTAAAAGCGAGCAGAGCAAAACCGCCCAGAACCACCGCGACAGCGACTACGACGGTGGTGGAGATTCTCAGGTCGGGATCGGCGGTATCAATCAGCATCAGGCCGCCAATAATAACGGAAACCACTCCCCCCAACGTTAATAGTCCGTGACTCACAATTTTTATCTCCAGAATAAATAAGATTATTGCAAAAACCAATAACAGTACCCCGGCGTAATTAATCGGCAGCGTTCGCATCCCGTAAAAAGCAAGAATCAGTGAAATACCGCCGACCACTCCGGGTAAAATCGAACCCGGATTATAAAGTTCCAGAACAATCCCGAGACCACCGATAGAAAATAATATAAAGACGATATTGGGCGATGATATAATATCGAGAATTTTCTGAATAAACGTAATTTTCAATGTTTCGGTGATCGGGTTGTTGAGTTCGATTTTCTTTTTGCCGTGAACCATGTTGACTTCGGTACCGTTTATCTTTTCCAGCAGATCGTCAACATCATCGGCGACAAAATTGATCACGTTTTTTTCGAGGGCATCTTTGCTCGTAATCGAAACCGACTGGCGGGCCGCCTCTTCGGCCCAGTCTCCATTCCGACCATGACGTTCGGCCATCCCGCGCAAGCTGGCGACAGCATCATTCATAACTTTTTCCGACATGACCGAATCCATCTCCTGTCCCCCACTGACGACATGGGCGGCACCGATATTGGTTCCCGGCGCCATTGCCGCAATATGTGCGGCATAGGTAATATATACTCCGGCCGAGGCGGCTCGTCCGCCAGAGGGATAGACATAAACTGCAACCGGGACCGTCGAATTCATAATTGATTTGGTAATCGGCCAAACCGCCGAGACAAATCCGCCGGGTGTGTCCATCGTAATTAAAAGCAGAGCGGCATGTCTCTCCTCGGCCTGATCGACCGCCTCAATCACCCGATCAGCGGTTACCGTTCCGATAGCGCCATCGATATTCAGAATCAGCACCAGCGACCGCTCGACAAATTCATCCGTTTTTTCGGATACAGTTTCGCCGGCAATTGTGTCATTCATTTTCGTCGCCGAATCGTGCGACTTTTCCGCTGATAGAAGAATAATCGGGGCCATTAAAAGTGTTAGCGTTACGACACCGATTTTGAAAAAATATTTTATTGACATATTATCTCCGTTGAAAAACAATTTTTGCCTTCTATATAATTACGGGACACACAATCAGCCTGTCAATATCAAAGTTCATTATAATTTAACGCCTGAATGGTCGAAAGTTTTAGAGTGACAGCCCACACGATTTATGTTTGAAGACATTTTGGCCGTCGAAGAAGGTGGCCAGCACCGAAAGCTTTTTTATTTTACTCCCGGCGGTTTTATAAATATCATCGCTGAGGATTATAAAATCGGCTTTATACCCGGGGAGCAGATAGCCGGTTTCGTATTGCTGTCCGACAGCTGTTGCGGCCGCGGCGGTAAAATTATAGACCGCCTGTTTGATTGAAATCCGCTCTTTGGGATAAAACGGCTCACGGGAATCGGGAGCGGTGCGATTGACCGCGGCGCTGATACCGGCAATCGGATCAAGCGGTTCAATGGGCGCATCGGAACCGAATATCAGGGGAATTTTATTTTTTAAGAGGGTGTTAAAGATGTAGCAATTGCGCCCCCGTTTACCCCAGTATTTTTTTATCAATTTTATATCTGACGGGCAATGCGAGGGCTGCATAGCGGCGACCACGCCCAGCCTTTTAAGACGTGGCAGATCTTTACGGCGAATCATCTGCAGATGTTCGATACGATAAGATCCGCGGACTTTTTGCGAACCCGATTTTTCAAAAGAATCAAGGGCGTCAGAGATGGCTTTATCTCCGATAGCATGCACCGCGCACGGGAGAGATAAACGAGCGGCCTGGCGGACGATGGTTTGCAGTTTTTTGGATGAAGTCACTTCGAGACCAAAGTTGTCTTTGGAGCCGATATATTTGTTAAAGCAGTATGCGGTTTGGGAACCAAGCGAGCCATCCATGAAAACCTTTATTCCGGCGAGCCTGAAATATTCGTTACCATAGCCATGTTTGACATTAATATTTTTTAGTTTCTCCAGCATACCGACCGGCGCATAATAATTGATTCGCAGGCCGATTTTTTGTTTGCGCGAAATCTTGTCGAAAAAATAGAAAGCCTCGGCCCCGTCAAGCGAATGGACGCCGGTGACACCTTTGGTATAAACCATTTTCAGCGTATCTCGATAAAGTTTCTCTATTCTTTTGGGTGAGACGGTTTTGATTCTGCTATAGACCGGGAAAAAACCGGGTATTTCGCGCAGGATTCCCGAAGGCTCATTGTTTTCGAGACGATCAATATGTCCGCCATTGGGCTGAGGACTATTGGCTTTGATTCCTGCTTTATCCAGCGCTTTTGAATTGACCCACATCAGATGCTGATCCTTGGAAAAAAGCGCCGCCGGGCGGCCTCCGGTGACCTTATCAAGCATGTATCGATCGGGCAGAATATATTTTTTCCAGCGGTCGACCGAGAAACCCTCGCCGACCACCCATTCATCGCGGCCAAGACGCCGTGCATGTTTTTTTATTTTCTGAAGGACCTGTTCCAGTGAGATCAGACCGTCAAGTTTGACATTATCCAGTGATTGAGCGATAAAATAAAGATGCGTATGCGAGTCGACAAAACCGGGCAGAACGGTGTGGTTTTTCAGGTTTATTTTTTCATATTTTTTAAAATCTTCATCTTTTTCCAGACGCCGCCCGACAGCGGCAATAACATTTCCCGAAACGGCCATCGAATCAGCGACAATAAAATCTCCGGCCTGAGTGTATATTCGGCCGTTATAATAGACTCTATTCCTTTTCAAAATTTGCTCCTTTAATCCGGGCATCCCCTTCCCGCCTTGTTATTTTCAGCCGATCGGTTTCTTCCAATATCGGAAGGGCAAATTTTCGGGAGCTGTCCATTTTTGCGCGCAGTGATGCAACCGATAATATTTCGCCGTTGTTCAGTGTGGTTCGAATCAGGCTGAGTATTTCATTCCACGCCAATTTGCTGAAAGCAAGAGTGTTGCCTATTTTAACGACCTGACCGGTTACCAACAGGTAATCAAAGGCCTCACGATTTATTTTATTATCGCCGATCAGTTCCTTTAAAAGCGGAGGAGTAAAACGATTCTTGATAAGTTTATTATTTATTTCATCGGCCGCCTGTTTGACGGTGCCTTTAACCGTTATCTCTCTCTTTGGAAGATCATACCGGTTACCTTTTTTGCTCAGCTTATTTTTATGACACATCAACTCCAATATTGTCTCGATATTTTTCACCGTTTGACCGGTTTGGGCGGCGACAATATCAATCGAAACACCGTCAAGGTGCGGATTATCAGACAGGTATGTTTTAATCCCGTCGCTGATTGAGTCGAATTGCGCTTGGAGAGAGTCCGGTTGATAGTATGCCCCTTCGTATTCATCAAGTTGTGAGGTATTTTTTAGTTTATTTATCTCTTCGACGATTACGTTCCGGGAATAATTGCATCTTAAAAAATCGCGCCCGGCATTTACAAATGTATTCTTTTTAAATTCAGAAGATATCAATGTTTCGGCCGTTAAATTAATTCTCTCAGACAAATAAGCAAACGACGGTTTGTCTTTTTTTCGGGGGAAACGATTGACTATATCCAATACTGTTCCGCCGCCGATTGTTACCTGCGGTGTCGGCAGGCGAAAAACAGCCCGATCGCCGATAAATGAAAAAAGCGGATCAAACGGTTTGAAAAATATAATTCCGTGATTCCCCTGCGGAATCGGTTTGTCGAGCAGTCTGATTTCACCTTCCACTTCGGTCGTCCCAAGTATAATCAAAAGTCGCCGTCGGTTATCGAGTACAATCGGTGATTCCGGAAGAACCGTTACATCCATCGCCAGGACAATATCATCTTTGTAATCATCCAGCAATTCGGGTGTCATAATGACATTTCCGCGGGACAGATATTCTTTATCAATACCGGTCAGACTAATTGAGGTGCGCTGTCCCGGCGAAGTGAGATCCACCTGTTGATTATGTGATTGAATCGAGCGCACCCGGCCGTTTTTGCGCGCCGGGTGGACAGCGATATCATCACCAACTTTAAGCGTACCGCCTCTTAATGTTCCGGCCACGACCCCGCCCATACCGGCGAGGACAAAGGAACGGTCGACATACAGCCGCGGTTTGCCAATATCTTCCCGTTCGACCACCATTTGACTCAAAGTATTAATCTCTTCTTTCAACCGGTCGAATCCATCGCCGGTGGTCGATGACAGTCGGATTATCGGAGCTTTGGCCAAAAATGTATCTTTAATTTTGTCGCGGATATCATCCTCGACCAGATCTAGCCAGCTCGGTTCGACCATGTCGATTTTTGTTAGGGCGACGAAGCCATATTTAATGCCCAAAAGCTCGGTAATCTGAAGATGTTCGCGACTCTGCGGCATCCAGCCATCATCGGCCGCAATGACTAATATCACGGCATCAATACCGCCGGCTCCGGCAATCATATTGCGGACGAATCGTTCGTGCCCCGGGACGTCGATTATTCCGATACGTTTCCCGTCGTCGGTATCATAATAAGCGAAGCCGATATCAATCGTCATCCCCCGCGCTTTTTCTTCTGGCAGGCGGTCGGGATCAATGCCGGTCAGACGGAGAATCATGGATGATTTTCCGTGATCGATATGTCCGGCGGTTCCAATTACAAACATATTTATATTTGCTTCAGAGCAGCTTTAATGGCAGTGACTAAAATTTTATAATTTTCAGGATCAATCGCCTTGAGATCGACTAAAAATCTATCATCCGCAATCCGCCCGATTACCGGTGGTTTCATCAGGCGAAACAGAGTCGCTATTTTTTGGGCGGGCAGACTGCTGTTAAAAATTAATGCGACCGACGGCAGCGATTTTTCCGGCAAAGAACCGCCGCCCATTTCGGCTTTGGAGGCCGCCAGAGATATTTTATCGCCGGCTTTTAATTGTTTCAGTAAAGCCTGTCCTTTTTCATACAGGTCTGACTCTGAGATGGTCGCCAAACGCCAGAGTTTAATATTTTCTCTCCATGAATCATTCAGATAATAACCAAGGAGTTGTTCTATCGCCGAGAAGATAATTTTGTCCACCCGCAGGGCTCGATAAATCGGATTTTTCTTTATCTTAGCGATCATCTCTCCACTACCGACGATTAATCCTGACTGCACGCCACCGAGTAATTTATCACCGGAAAAACAGGTCAAATCGGCACCGCAATAAACCGAACTGCGGACCGATGGCTCTTTAATACCGATCGTTTTGGCGCTGTCGATCAGGATACCGCTGCCCAGATCATTGACGACCGGAACACTTGCTTTCTGACCCAGTTTGACGAGCGACTTTAAATCGACCTCATCGGTAAAACCACCGACGACAAAATTGCTCTTATGGACTTTTAATATCATCGCCGGATTTTGATCAAATGCGCTTTTATAATCCTCAAGGGAGGTAATGTTAGTCGTGCCAACCTCTATCAAACGGGCGCCCGATTTGCGAATTATATCCGGGATCCTGAATCCGCCGCCGATTTGCACCAGTTCCCCCCGGGAAATTAAAACTTTGCGGCGGGCCGCGAGGCTGTTA
>CAZJLX010000158.1:0-6176 GCA_964546545.1 uncultured Ignavibacteriaceae bacterium
TCAGCAAAGGAAATTTGAAAAAAATCTTCGAACCATTCTTTACGACTAAGGATGTGGGCAAAGGAACCGGTCTGGGGCTATCGGTCAGTTATGGAATTATTAAGGAACATGGCGGGGAAATAAAGGTAAATTCCGAGATCGGGCAGGGAACGACATTTGCAATAATAATCCCACTGGAGAAAAAGGCCTGTCCGGCCGACAATCTAGTATAACTGCAAACAAATATTGCAGAAAATAAATATGGAAAAAAGTTCTGAAAAAACCATTCTGATTGTAGATGATGAAGAGGTCATGAGAGATTTTCTCGGTGACGTTCTCGAGGAATTTACAATTGCCAAAGCGACCGATGGCGATGAAGCCATTGAAAAACTGAAAAACGAAAAATTCGATCTGATTATAACAGATATGAAAATGCCTCGCGTTTCGGGCGAGGAAGTAGTCAAATTTGCCAGGGAAAAAGATTCGGAGATAAAAATAATTGTCATCTCCGGCTATTCCTCTCTGATTTCGGTCAGTAATACATTAAATCAGGGCGTCAACGCCTTTCTTTCAAAGCCTTTTACGATTAAACAAATCAGGGCCGAAGTCGAAAAACTGTTGAAAGCAGGCAAATTCAACCAAACCGGCGGAATTAGGATAATAGATGGCGCATAAAATCCTGGTTGTAGATGACACGCAGGTCATCAGGGACTTTTTACAGGAAGTCCTGACCGATTCCGGATATAGCGTTGATCTGGCATCGGATGGAAAAACAGGCTGTCAAATGGCACTGGATAATGACTATGACATCATTTTTTGTGATGTCCATATGCCGGTTATGAACGGATTGGATTTGGTAAAAAAAATCAGACAAACAAAACCTGATGCAGCAATTGTGATGACCGACTCCCTGCCGGGAAAAATCGCTGAGGAAGCGACCGCCGCCGGGGCAATATGCTGTCTCGCCAAACCATTTGCGCTTGATGATTTAAGAGATGTTGTCGAGCGGCTTGGAGGCGCAAAAAAAAGCAGAACCAAGTGACTGATAAATCAACAAATGAGGGGCGATCAGTTAAAATCCTGATCGTCGATGATGAAGAAATTGTTTTGTCTCTTGCACGCGATGCGCTTGAAGATTTGGGATATGAAGTAGTTCTTTCCGGTGACGGCAAGGATGCGCTGGAAATTATCAAAAAAGAATATTTCGATTTTATTTTAACCGACATTCGCATGCCTCTCGTCAGCGGACTGGAATTGGCCCGCCTTGCACGTGAAATATTGCCCTCTGTCGGCATAATCTTTATGACCGGGTACGCCAATCTGAATACGGCCAAAGATGCCATCAAGGAAGGGGCCTACGATTATATTATGAAACCCTTCGAATTGGCCGAACTGCGTCAGGCAGTGAAAAATGCCATAAAAAAGAAACGCAAAGATGATGAGAAAACATTAACCAGCGAGCTAACCCGCCTGTCCGATCTGAACCAATTAATGTACACTGTAAGTGATCGGCGTTCGCTGATGCGCCTGTCGCTTGGCTTTGCCATGATGCAGGGAAGGGCAGAATTCGGTAGTATTATCTATAAGGGCGAAAATGAGAATGAAGTCGGACAGGTGGTAACGGGCGGATCAAGTGATTCGGGATTTGAAGAATCATCCGCGCAATATGATCAAAATATTTTTGAGTTCGAGGCTCCGGAATTTAATGCCCCGTTTATTACCCGAAAAATCGAGGACCATCCCATTTATAAAAAAAGCAAAGATGCCGAGCTTTCATCGCTTTTAATTCCACCCTGGCAAAATACGGATTTTCGATTGATAAATATTGCTCTCAAACGTGGCCCCAAACAGTACGGTTTTCTTATTTTGGGATATCCTGACGACGGTGACAATCCGAAACAAAGTGAACTTAGACTTCTGGGAATCACGGCCAGTCAGATCGCCATTTCGCTTGAAAATATTATCCTTCTGGAAGAAAGCCGCATCGCCTATCGACGGCTGAAAGATTTGCAGGATCAGTCAATTGAATTGGAAAAAATGGCCACCAAAGGACAGATGTCGGCTGAAATCGGCCACGAACTTAATAACTTTCTGGGCGTCGTGACCGGAAACCTATCCTTGATGGAATACCATCTGAATAAAAAAGATTATGACGAACTCGATAAGTATTTAAAATCGATTATGACTAACCTGGAAAATATCAGAAAATTCACCGACGGCCTGATTGACCTTAAGTCAATGAAGTCCAAATTCGATCTCTGCGATGTTAATGAATTGGTCGATGATGTGATTGAGTATCTTAAAGTCCAAAAACGTTTTCTAAATATTGAAGTCAGAATCAAAAAATCGGAATGCCCGATTATTATTCATGCCGATAGAGGCCAGCTTCAACAATTATTATATAATCTGCTGAATAATGCCGCCGATGCTACGCAGGAACGCCGAGATGCCATCGATAAAAAAGTTACAATTTGTACCAGTGTCTCATCATCGGGCAACAGCTATATAATTTCCGTCCGGGATAATGGAATCGGCCTCAAACCGGAGTTAGCTGACAAATTATTTAAAGAGCAGTTCACTACCAAAGAGACCGGACATGGTTTTGGAATGCTTGTCACCAAGCGGATTATTGAAAACCATAAAGGACGACAGACCGTAGAGTCTGAAATCAATAAGGGTACCATCATTACCATTGAGTTCCCTATCGCAAATCCGGTTCTGAAACCGGTCGCAGTTTCATAAATACGCCTATTTCCCTCATTAACTTTTCCTGTCAACATATTCCAGATGATATCGTCCCATAGGGTCGTTGCGCTCGATACAAAATAGAATTACACCTTATATTGGTGAAAAAGAGGCGGAATCCAACATGCTGGATCCCGCCGGGAAAGGAAGAACGGGTATCTATTCTAAAGCAACTGTTATACCCCATTTTTGCGGATTATCGGGACGGGAGGCGTTAAAGTTGGGGAATGAATGCGAACCGTCGGTCACAAAATAAGCAGTATATTTTCCGGCCTCAAGAAATATATGCGTATCAACCTGGCGATTCTTACGGTCGCCGCCGGCGTGCCTTGTTTTACGATAGGTCATCTCCCAAATAATCTCATCGGTATCATTGTTTTCGATCCAACCAAAATCAAACATTGCTCCGTCTTTCCCCTCGCCGAGTGCAAAAATATGAACCTTCTGGTCGGAATCGATAACAAATTTCTGTTGGACCTCTTCATCATCACCGATTTTTGTCAAATTGACCAAGAGCTTGCTGTCGGCCGGAACTTCATTAAAAGTCTCAATAGAACCTGCCTTGAAATCCTTTCCGACACCATAAACGGTTATTCCCCACATATCTTTTTCTAACGGAGCCGATGAATTCCAGCGACGGTAGGCATGCGAATCGTCGGTTACATAATAAACCATGTAATTGCCTTTGGGCAGAGTGATAAGACCGTCGAACTTACGATTCTTTGATGCTCCTCCGGCATGTTCGGTGTTATCCTCCGTCATTTCCCAGACAATTTCATTTTTGTCGAGATCTTCGATCCAGCCGTAATCGACAAATTCATCCTGATAACCATATTCGCCAAGCGCCAGAATATGTAGATTGGTCTCCGTTTTTAACGTAAAGCCGATACTTTTAAACTGACTGTTACGAACTTTATTAAGCTGGACAATTATAGGCTCTTCGTACGAATCGACAAAATCGACAATATCCTTGCCGGCCTCTTTATCGACCGGATATATCACCATACCATAGTGCAACGGATCATAAGGCGGGGCGACATTCCATTCACCAAACGAATGGCTATCATCAGTCGCATAGCTGGCAACATAGTCACCCTCAGGAAGCTCAATTTTATCCACGATGATCCTGTTTTTTCGACCGCCGCCGGCCCAGGATGTGTTCCACTTATCCATCTGCCAAACCTTTTGGCGACTCCGGGCATCAAAAATCCAACCATGATCAACAAAGACTCTGTCGGAGGAGGAATACTCACCGATAGCGACTATTTTTAAAGTCTGAGCCTTTTTTAGAGAAAATCCCTTCTGCTCATAAAAGTCATTACCCGGTTGTGAAAAATCGACTATCGCCTTTTCTTTCATAACGGAAACCGGATTAAACTTGCTGAAGGATCCTTCCGGGGCTTTGATCGTAAACATCAGTTCATCAAAATCATCCATTTCATCGGTAAAAATATATTCGTCATCTATATCCTTTTTATCGAATATTTTGCCAAGCAGATCAAACGCCTTATCAAGATCGTCAATTTTTATACTGCCATTAAACAGACCGGGTCCCCCGGCATAATAAAAGGCCTCGTACCTCCCCGCCGGAAGTGTGATTTCATCCTCGTATTCTCGAATAAATTCCGAATGACGATAACGTCGCGTATCTTCGTCGCTTAGAACCCAGACCGGTTCACGGCTTTCAGCGTCCAGTATCCATCCGAAAGCAAACATTTCATCGGAATAACTCGTCTCGGCTCCAAGGGCATGTATAGAGAGCCTGGTTTTTGATTTTAATTCAAATCCATCAACAACCAGATCCCCTACATCAAATTTGCTCATATCAATGATCGTCTCATCGGCCCTGACAACCGTGGCGCCAACCACAAAAAGAAAACAGCATATATATACAAAGGCGACTCCTGCTGCAAATATCTTCGGGTTCATGGCACAGCCTCCTTTCTTAGGCATATATCTCCTTAAGTATAGATTACGGATTTGGGCCAATCAGGTTTCACAAATGATAAAATATCCCTCTGTTTTTAAAAGGCCCCGCCATCCAGCGGGGCCTGAAATTATCAATATTTATATCAAAAATCAGTTGTGCCGGTAAACTTTAACGAGCCAAGATGAATCGTCGGGCAACACAGACAGCCGACCGCATCCCACCAAGAGGGAATCAGTTGCCGATCCTTTGATATCCCCTTAACCGTGGAAAAAGCCCGCAAAATCGAGTCAGTGAAACGCAAATTTTTGATACCATGCTTAATCTGGCCATTTTCTATTAAAAAGGTGCCATCGCGGGTCATACCGGTCAAAACCGCTTTGGGTGTATCAATAAAGCCATTGATATAGTGGAAGCGGGTGACCAGAATCCCACGCTCAACCGATGATATCATCTCTTCGCGGCTCTTATCACCCGGATCAATAAAGATATTCAGCGCAAAGGCGCCCTCACCCTGTGAATCGGCGGTAAGGGCATGACCGGTGGATTCTATTCCCTGACGGTTGCCGGTCAGGCGATCGAAAACGACACCCTTGCCGATACCCTTTTCAACAAAATAGACCTTCTTTTTTGAGACACCCTCAAAATCAAACGGCAGGGCAATTCCGGACGGATCATTGGCATCGTCATAGATTGAAACCGAATCGGACATGACCGATTTGCCGATATTTTCCGATAAAAATGATGTCTTATCCAAAAACGACTTGGAACCAAATCCGATATAATTGACCCATTCAAAGACTTCCGCAATGGCCGACGGCTCCAGAATGACTTCATAATCTCCGGCCTTCAGTGGTTTCGGCTTTTTGGAACGGTAAGCCTTTTCGACAGCCACATCAGCCAGCGCGACCGGGTCGATACTATCGACATTACGTGACATATCGATGGCAAATCCCGACGATGTGTCGGACATGGCGATAATATTCAGGCTCGCCCCCGTGACCGGCTGGTAACAGCGAACTCCCTTTGAATTAAAGACAGCGATTTCACCATCACCGGTCGAATAAGAGCCGGCGGCGGTGAACTTGCGTTTATTAGCCCTAACAAACATTTTTTTGACCATCCGTGCCCGATCCTTAGGCGTATAATTGGCCGTATTTTCATAATAGGTTTCGATCGGGGTATAATCTGACGGACCCGGCAGGCCGTCGAAATATTTATTATCTTTCTGGTATTTGGCGATTTCCATAGCGTTTTTTAATGTCGCCTTCAGGTCGTTGAGAGCTATGGAATTGGTCGAGGCCACACCAAGCTTTTTACCCATTGCCACCCGAAAGAGAATTTTGGCATTATCCTCATTTACATTCTGATGAATGGTCGAGTTGGCAAAACGGGTCAAACCGGTATTGTTGCCAAGATAAACAATTTCAGTCTCATCGGCTTTACTTGATTTGGCAACTTTTTCAAACGTTGCGAACAGTTTTTCTTTTCCAATCATTTGCTCACCCCGACTTTCACTTTTCTG
>CAZJLX010000159.1:0-6168 GCA_964546545.1 uncultured Ignavibacteriaceae bacterium
TTCATTCGGTTTAAGCGCCGCATCAAGCGGCACGACGACTCCTCCCGCGGCAAGGACCGATAAATAGGCGATGCCCCATAACGGACAATTTTCAGATAATAGACCGACCCTCTCCCCTTTTTTGAGTCCCAGACTTTTTAATCCCCAGGCGGCCCGACGGGTTTGTCTATGGATATCTTCATAAGTATAAATATCGTCCGTATTGCCGGTTAAGGCTGTTTTATCGGGCATTGCACGGCATGAACTTAAGACAGCATCATAAACCGTCTTAAACCCGATAAATCTTTTTGATATAAGCTGTGGGGGTCTCATAGGTTAAATGTAAGCGTAAAAAGATAATTATTCAATCATTTTCGGGCAAAAATTAAGGGCCGTTTTCCGTGGCTCTCTGGAAAACGACCCTCCGAAACAAAAACAGGAGAAAAAACAGATTTTTACGGAACAGTCATAGTTATATCAATAATAGCCGAGCCGGCATCCGAACTGACCGTTACCGAACCGGTATAGGTATCGGCGGTCAGGCCGGTCCGATCAACTGTCACCGTGACAATATCTGTCTCGGTAATAGTGTGCCCGGAAGTCGAATCGGTTGAAATCCAGCTTCTGTCATCGGTAATGTTCCAGTTAACCGTGCCTCCGGTCCCGCTGTTGGAAATAGTAAAGGTCAGGTTGGTTGTCGCCGAGCCAAAATCAAGCGACGTCGGATTAACATTCAGCGTCGGCGTCACCGGTATAGTGACCTCACCAACCAGTGTTATTCCGCCGGCCGGATCAATATCGGCAACCGTAATAGTCACATCGGTAACACCCGAGGTGGCATCAGGCATGGTCATGCTGTAATGGGCCTCGCCATACTCATCGGTATCGGCCGTTCCACCGCCGGTAATCGAACCATGATCGACGGAAGCGGCGATAGTATGGTTGCCAAGTGGGTTGGTCCAGCGATCCTTGACGCTGACGGTGAAATAGACCCGTTCGCCATAATCGGCAGTACTATTTTCAATCGACAATTGACAATTATCGCGATAAGCATCACCGGTCAGAAGCGTACAGGGTCTGACGACGCTGGCCATGACGTCATAACGAACAGTGATATAATCAATGGCGCCAATGCCGTCATCATCAACGTTAGCGGCATGATTCATGGAATAATCCAGTTCCAGCTTATTGCCGACGATATCGGCACCGATACCGGATGTATAACAGCCGTCGCCATCTTCACGATTGGCAAAAGTGACATAATCACCTTCGAGTTTCACTTCGGCGCAATTGGTAACATAGTTCATATTCAGATCGCGGACCTGGGCGTACATATGACCGTCAGATTTATCATGAGCATAAATAGTGTCGGGGAATTGAGTAAACCAGATCGTATCAGGGAAGAAGCTATTAATAAAAGATCCGCTGTCCAGCAGAGTCCCGCCATTGGTTTCGGCATATATCCAGACAATACCGTCGGCCTCAGCATCGATACCATATGAGTACCAGGTGGTTCCGGTCTGGCCATCTTCGCCCATAATACGAGTTTCATGCGCCTCGATAATACCTTCATCACAAGTAAAATAGACCACCGTTGAATCGGGGCAGGGATTGTTATAAATATCCCAGACCATCGCCATAACCCCTACCGTTCGGCCAATTTCATCCCAGTATTGGACATTACAATCTGCGGCATCGGTAATGATTTTGGCTGGTGGTCCGGCATGGACCATAATCTGAGTCGCGGTTGACATAATCGAATCAGTATAGGCACGGACACGAATGGTTCCTGATTTTATACCGGATGAGATCGGGCATGAGGCCACACCCATAGCATTGGTCGTGGTAATATATGGACCGCGGCGATTAAGACCGGTCAGATTGCCAAGATGTTCATCGTCATCGGAAGATAACGTATCGGTCGGATCGGGGCTTGGTCCGTCAGTGATGATAAAAGAAATCTGCATTCCTTCAGGCACAGTATTGCCGTTATAATCATAACCGATCGCGCGCAACATCGATGTTTCCATGCCGCCGGTTGCTTTGACGGCCAGATGAATCGAATCGGCCGCCAGAAAAATACTGGAAATAGCGGCATCGGGGGTTAATTCAACCGTCGCTTCGGCAAAACCGTCATAACCGGAAGCCGTAACCGTAGCGCGGATATAAACCGTGCCCGAGATCAAGCCGGAAGTATAGGTTACCGAGACCTGACCGTTGGAGATAATAAAGGTATCGGACGGGACAGAACCGACCGCATCCCAGGAACCGTTGGCAATGACGTCATAAATGACAGAATCGACACCGTTGGTGAAATAACCATTCCCGTCAATATCATCAAATTTTTCACCGGCGGCCAGCCTCACAATGGTCGAATCGGGGGCAACCTGGCCAAGGGCATCGAGAACGGTTATGGTCACGGTTGCGGTAGAAGTACCATTGGCCTGGATCGATGTCGGCAGAATGGCTATCTGAATATTGCCCGAGCCTGACTGCGACTGCGAGGTGACTTCAATCGAAACGGAACGAGATGTGCCATCCGGTAATGTCGCCGTTACCGTCACACTGCCGGTCTGCTTTGAAGTAAACAGGGTTGCGGCGATACCGCTCGAATTTGTCGTATCAACCAGCGGTGAACAGCTCCCGTACGCGGTATCAACCGAAAAAGTGATCTGGCGATTGGACAGAGGATTTGATCCATCAGTCACCACCGCTTCAATTACCACCGTAGCGCCCAGACTAATCGAGGCGGGCGAAGCGGTGACATTACTTATCTGAATGGCACTGGATGCATCGGCACTATCATTGGATGATTCACAGCCAGTCAGCAACATCACAATAAGTACGCATGGTAGTACAAACCAAAACGCACTAACCGGATTAAATTTTTGTTTCATAACTTCTCCAGTTTTGTTATATTATTTCTGTTTATTTCCTTGCGACTCTTCGATTTCCTCACTTTCTAATATTATCGGAAGATTTCGGCGCACTTTTAGTTAAAAAAAAACCCGCCAATCTGGCGGGTTTTCAGTCCGTTTTTTTTTCTTATAATCCGGAGTCAGCCAAATCATTCTCGACGATGGTCGGCGTTACGAAAATCACCAGATCGCGATTTTCGGATGTTTTGCTTTTATATTTGAAAAGTAAACCAATTAGCGGAATATCTTTTAATATCGGAATACCCTGCTCCGATTCGACTTCATCCTGAGTTGTCAGGCCGCCGATAACAGCCGTCTGGCCATTATTGACGACGACATTGGTTTCGGCGTTGTTGGTGTTAATAATAACGCCAGCGGGATCAGGCTGGTAGGTGCTGCGTTCCGGAATCAGATGCATCAGAATCTGATTATCGGCGGTAATATGAGGCGTTACCTTTAGAATCGTTCCAACCTGTTCAAATTTGATAACGACGTTACCGGCTTCATCATACTGCTTAATCGGAACCTTGGAACCCATCTGGATGCGGGCTTCCATATTTTCAATCGTCGTAATTTCCGGGTGGGCAATGATTTTACCCTTGCCCTCGGCCACGATGGTGGAGATGATCGCATCAACGCTCCAGCCGCGTTGGACGGCGCCGAGGCTGTAGGTCAGAAACTTATCGGTAACCCGATTGCCGGCCTGGTCACCGGTCTGAGTGATTGAACGATCGGCATTGGGGGTTGAGGTTCCGCTGACGGTCCAGTCAACACCCAATTCAAAGTCATCGGTGGTATAAATTTCAAGAAGCTGCGCCGATATTTTTATCTGGCGAGCCGGCTTATCCAGCTCTTTAATAAAATTAGTGACCCGATCCATATTATTGGGAACTTCCTGAAGAATAAGAGCATTGGTGCGTTCATCGGCCTGGGCTTTACCCCTGGAACTCATCAGAGACTGAACCGAAGGCATAATCTCCGACGCGGCGGTATTGGCCAGACGTACAATTTTTATCTCCAATTGGACCATCGAAGAGGTTTCGACTTTGTGCTTTTCAATCTCCGTCTGCTCTTTGCGATGTTCACTGGCCGGGAGAACCCGAACATAATCATCCTCAAAAACGATGGCCAAATCATAGGTCTGACCGATTATTTTGAGGGCCTGTTTCCAGTCAACATTGCGTAGATTAATCGTCACCGTGCCGGTGACATTGGGCGCAACCACGACATTAATCTGACCGTAATCAGCCAAGAACCTGATAACCGATCTGATTTCGGCCGCCTGGAACGACAGATTTTCAATCGGCTCGGACGGATTCGATTTTTCCTGGGCAAACACAGTTGTAAACCCTCCAACCGCAAAGGAGAAGAAGATTATCAACCAGAGATATTTGCTTAGTTTGTTCTTTGTCATATTTTCTTGACCGCCTTTCTATTCATCATCGCCCAGATAAAGCACGTGCGAACGGCTCCATCCGTATTCAAACAGTTGAAACATTGCTTTTTCAGGATATATTTTTGTAACGTAACCTTTTTTAATTCTATCACCCGGTTTCAGGATAAAGCCAAAACCGTCAATATCTTCGACCAACGCCCGGTACTGACCGGTCGACGATTCAAGGATACCAACCAGACGGGCGGTTTCAATATCGAGAATCTTCTGATCGAAAGACTGATTACGGTTGCCTTTTTTGTCAGTTACCAGAGTGGCAAACGGATCCCGGCCAACTCCCGGATCGTACTTTATAACCATACGCGTTGGAAATTCGGCCACAATGGTTCCTTTTAGGCGATTCGGCACCGCAGGCTGACGACGAAATCGTGATGTTGCCTTGTTGGTGACTTTGGTCGGTTTATCCGAATCATTCTGAGCCAGTTCCGTTTTTGGCGTTTCAACATTCGGCTTTTCAACTTTTGGTACATCACTATTAGTTTTTTCAGGCATTTTATCCTCTTTATGGTTTTTGTTTTCAAATTAAAAAAATTTAATTAATAAAATCAGAATTGAGATTATTAAAGTACTATCTTATTGATTGATAAGTCTGTTAAAAATATCACAGAGCATTGAAAGACATAATGAATTTCACACAATGGATGAGTGGAAAGAAGCTAAAAATGTATGACGTTTTTTTGATATTATTTTACTACAAATTTAAATTTGTGATAGAGGCACTAAAAATATTCTTTGCACTCTGTATAAATTGGTTGCAATTTTTGCGAATATTATTTTTTTCAAAATAAATTAAGAAGAATTTTAATGAAAAAAACTAAAGCAGTTCTTAACTGGAGCGGTGGAAAAGATTCCGCTTTTACTTTATATAAAGCTCTTCAAGCCGGATGCTATGAAATAAATTATTTGCTTACAACCGTAAGCAGCGAGTTTAGAAGAATAATACAGCATGGCGTTAAAGAAAAATTGCTTGATACGCAGGCTGAAAGCATCGGGATTCCTCTTAAAAAATTATATATGCCTATTAACCCTGATATGGAAACTTACAATCAAATGATGAAAGATGTAATGGCGGATTTTAAAAAGCAGGATATTCAAGCTTCAATTTTCGGAGATATTTTTCTTGAAGATCTTCGTAAATACAGGGAGGAAAAATTATCCGAAGTAAATATGGAAGCTGCTTTTCCAATCTGGAATTATTCAACTTCGGTTTTGATAAAAGAATTTATTGAATTTGGATTTAAAGCAGTTGTAGTTTGCGTAAACGAAAATCATCTCGATAAAAGTTTTACAGGTAGAGAAATTGATAATTCTTTTATAAATGATTTACCAAGCAACGTAGATCCCTGTGGAGAAAACGGTGAGTTCCACAGTTTTGTTTTTGACGGACCGGTTTTTAAAAACCCGGTTAATTTCAGTAAAGGAGAAATTATCAAAAAAATTTATAAACCGTCAGAGGCAGACTCGGCAAATAAAAATGGCTATACAAAAATTCCTGAATCCGTATTCTGGTATTGCGATTTGCTGCCGGATTAATATCTAAAGTGTTTTAAATATATTTAATTAACTTTTATACTGAAAATGAGGCGATATGAAAATGAAAAATTTCAGACATCTGACCGACAAATCATCAAAAAGTAAATTACCTTTTCAAACAATAGTTAATAAAATAGTCGATTGTAAAACCTCCTTTCTTTTTGTTTACTTTCTTATAGTGTTTTCAACAAATTCTTTTAGAGTGTATGCCCAATCTGTCCAACCAAATAACCGCAATACTGTTTCTGAAAAAAATTTAAATAGCAGTGATTACGATTGGCTTCA
>CAZJLX010000160.1:0-1594 GCA_964546545.1 uncultured Ignavibacteriaceae bacterium
GCCTTTTCGGCCGCTTTTTTAAACTGCTCCATGTCGGTCCCGGATGATTTCATCCCCGGTATCAAAGGTATTCCGACGTCGGCCATTTTGATTCGCGATTCGACCTTATTACCCATAAGCCGCATCGCCTCAGCCGATGGTCCGATAAAGGTTATCCCCGCCTTTTCACACATCTCGGGGAAAAGAGGATTTTCGGCTAAAAAGCCATAACCCGGATGAATCGCATCACAGCCGTACTCTTTGGCCGTTTCGATAATTTTATCGAAGGCCAGGTACGATTCATTGGGCGGCGGCGGTCCGATTTCGACTGCTTCATCGGCCGTGATTGCATGAAGCGCATTTTTATCGGCTGTCGAATAAACCGCCAGCGTCGGAATAGAAAGCAGACGACAGGCGTTCATAATCCGCACCGCGATCTCGCCCCGGTTGGCCACCAGAATCTTGTTAAATAACTTTTTCGCCATTTATTCTTTTACCCAGTTTGGTTTACGTTTATTTAAAAAAGCGTTCATACCCTCCTGCCCCTCGTCGGAGATACGCAATTTGGCAATCATTTCAGCCGTAAACGGCTTGTACTGTTCTTCGGACATACTACCGACCGACGAGGCCAGCACTTTGGCGACCCCGATCGCTTCGGGACCGGAAGACATAATCATCGTCAGCAATTCGTCGATACGTTTATCCAGTTCATCGCCGTCGACATAATCGGAGACCAGTCCGATTTTACAGGCCTTTTTGGCTTTCATCCGTTCGCCGGTGATAAAAAATTCCCGCGCTTTGCCCTCACCGATTTTTTTAACGACATAGGGTCCGATACAGGCCGGGACGATACCGATTTTTACTTCGGAAAATGAGAATACTGCTCTTTCGGCGGCAATAGCCACGTCGCAGACCGCCACAAAACCGACTCCGCCGCCGATCGCCGCACCATTGATCCGACCGATAACCGGTGCCTTGAAATTGTACATCAGCGCAAACATCTCGGCCAGCGCCAGCGATTCCTTGAGATTATCATCATAAGACTGACTGATAACCCGTTTCATCCAGTTCAGATCGGCCCCGGCGCAAAATGATTTTCCCTCGCCGGTCAACACTACCGCCCGAAGAGCTTTTTCATCGCCCAGTTTTTTAAATAGGTCGGTCATTTCATAAATCAATGTATCATTGAAGGCATTATGCACTTCCGGCCGACAGAAAGAAACAAAGGCGATATTATCTTTTAAGTCATACTTTATCGTTTCGTAACTCATTTTATTTCCCCTCTTCCCTACATCCTGAAGACGCCGTATTTCTGATCCGGAATCGGCTGGTTGAGTGAGGCGGCAATACCCAGCGCAAGCGCTTCCCTGGTATCGGTCATACCGATAATACCGTCATCCCAGAGTCGTGCGGTCGAATAGTACGGAGAGGCCTCGGTTTCGTACTTCTCCAGAATCGGCCGGCGGATCGCCTCGATTTCCTCCTCAGTCAGTTTTTTGCCTTCCCGCTCAAGCTGTTTGACCTTAACGGCAGCCAGAACCCCGGCCGCCTGCTCGCCACCCATAACCGATATTTTGGAATTGGGCCACATAAAAAGCAGTCTGGGGAAATAGCC
>CAZJLX010000160.1:1604-6163 GCA_964546545.1 uncultured Ignavibacteriaceae bacterium
AACCGCCGACAATCACCGTAAAACGCGGCACCTGGGCATTGGCCACGGCATGCACCAGTTTGGCCCCGTCACGCGCGATACCGCCCGCTTCATACTGGCGTCCGACAATAAATCCGGTAATATTTTGCAAAAAGAGCAATGGAATTTTACGCGAGGTACATAATTCGATAAAGTGCGCCCCCTTCAACGATGATTCGGAGAATAGAATTCCATTATTGCCGAGTATACCGACCGGGTAACCCATTATCCGCGCAAAACCGCAGACAAGGGTCATACCGTATAGTTCTTTGAACTCATGAAACCTTGAACCATCCACGATTCGAGCTATGACCTCGCGAATATCGTACGGTTTGCGGATATCATTGGGAACGACGCCGTATAACTCATCCTGATCATAGTAAGGTTCTTCCGGCTCGGCTATATCCAGTTCAAATTTTGGTCGGCGATTAAGATTTTCGATAATATTGCGACAGATACCCAAAGCATGTTTGTCATTTTGAGCATAGTGGTCGGTGACACCGGAAGTGCGGCAGTGCACATCGGCCCCGCCCAGCTCTTCGGCCGTAACAACCTCACCGGTCGCCGCTTTTACCAATGGCGGCCCACCGATAAAAATCGTTCCCTGCTTACGAACAATGATACTTTCATCCGACATAGCCGGAAGATAGGCGCCGCCGGCGGTGCACGAGCCCAGGACGACCGAAATCTGCGGGATACCTTTGGCCGACATCCGCGCCTCATTGTAAAATATCCGCCCGAAATGATCCTTATCGGGAAAAACTCCGGACTGCTCTGGCAAAAAGATACCACCCGAATCAACCAGATAAACGCAGGGTAAATTATTCTCCTCGGCAATTCTCTGTGCCCGGGCATGTTTGATCACTGTCTCGTGATAATAGGTCCCGCCCTTGACGGTTGCATCATTGGCGACCACCATTACCTCGCGGCCATGCACAACGCCTATTCCGGTTATGATACCGGCCGCGGACGCCTTCTTATCATACATGTCATAAGCAGCCAGGGGCGATAATTCGAGAAATGGCGTATTCTTGTCAAACAACAGGCTGACCCTTTCGCGGGTCGGCAGTTTGCCCCGTTCCTCATGCACCCTGCGGGCCCGCTCCGTTCCGCCCGGCCGGATCTGCTCCAATCGTTCTTTTAAAAGCAGGTGCTGCTCTTTGTTAAGCTTTTGATTTTCCTTAAAGCTTTCCGATGAAGTATTAACCTTCGATTCAATTCTAAACATACTCTACCTGTTCCAACCGGTTCAGATTGACCTATTAAAAAAAAGAGCCGGTTTTAAAACCAGCTCTTATATATTAGTACCACTTCGGTACGAATTTGTAACCGTAACTCAGCACGCCCTGGTGTGAATCGGTCTGGATCCGCCGGAACTCAATCCGAATTTCCATCCCGACCTTTAAATTATCCACATCACAGTCGGTAATCTGAGCCATCAGTTTGAAACCATTATCCAGTTCTGCGATACCGACAGCATATGGCGCCTGATCGGCGAACATTGTTGTTGCCACCCGAATCACCGTGAAGCTCATCAGCTTACCGGTGTCGGGCAGTTTGATCGTATCGAATTCTCTATGACCGCACTCGGAGCAAATCAACCGGAACGGCATAAAAATTTTGCCGCACTTTTTGCATTTACCCGCTTCGAGGCGGTAACGGTGTTTACTTTCTCTCCAGATTCGTGATGGAAACATTAATTCACCTCCAGTATATGAACCAGAGTGGAACCGCCGGAACCACCCATATTTTGCGCCATACCAATCTTAGGATTATTCTTCAACTGGCGGCCGTTTTCGGCTTCACCGCGTAGCTGCTTAACAATTTCAACAACCTGGGCCGCACCGGTGGCTCCCACCGGATGACCCTTTGATTTAAGACCACCGGAGGTATTAATCGGGAAAGACCCTTCGAGTGAGGTTTCACCCTTAAGCGCCGCCTCTCCGCCCTTACCCGGCGCAAACAGCCCCAGCGATTCGGTGACGATGATTTCGGCAATCGTGAAACAGTCGTGCACCTCGGCAAAATCAACATCCTTGATCGTTTTTCCGGCCATCTTGAAGGCCTTCTCAGCGGCAATCGTGGTCCCCTTGAGGGTGGTCATATCTTCACGGCTATGCAGTGCGATCGTATCGGTCGCATGACCGGAGCCGATAATTTTGATAATCGGTGCGCCAAGTTTTTTGGCGATATCAACGGTAGTCAAAATAACTGCCGCCGCGCCGTCGGTTATCGGCGAACAGTCAAGAATGCGAAGCGGTGAGGCAACCATCACCGAACTTTCGACAGTTTCTCTGGTCACTTTAAACGGATACTGGGCAAACGGATTCATTGATCCGTTATTATGATTCTTGACCGATACCGCCGATAGCATCTCGCGCGTCGTGCCATATTTTTCCATGTGAGCGACCGCCATCAGGGCATACAGACCCGGGAAAGTTGCACCATGAAATACTTCATATTCCTGATCGGCCGCTGCCGCCAGAGCATACGTTGCACCGTCGCCGCCGATATCGGTCATTTTCTCGACCCCGCCGGCCATGACGATATCCGACATCCCTGAGGCAACTTCGATGAAAGCGGTTCGAAAGGCCAGACCGCCCGAGGCGCAGGCCGATTCGACCCGCGACGCGGCCAGATGTTTTTGTCCGAGATAATCGGCCATTAAAGAACCGAGATGTTCCTGACCGACAAACATGCCGCCGGTCATACATCCGATAATCATTGAGTCGAGATGATCCACACCGGCATCTTCTATTGCCGCCAGGGCCGCCTCGACATATAAATCGCGAAAGGATTTTTCCCAAATTTCGCCGAATTTGGTCATTCCCACGCCAACTACTGCAACATCTCTCATTGCACTCACCTCCTAATTGTTCTTCAGGATTTTGCGCCTGAATTTGGCGTAGGTTCCATAGTCAACATATGTCTTATTTTCATCGAGCAGTTTGGTCGTTCGCACCGCTTTATCGCGAACTTCGTCGATCCGCTCGGTCACTTTCCAGATGAAAGCATCCGACCCGGCGCCCGAACCGTACGAAACCATCAAAATCATATCGCCCGGCTTGCTGACATCCAGCGTTGCGGTCAAACCGATTGGAGAGGCGCCCGAGTAGGTGTTCCCCAATCTCGGTGAGAGCCAACCCGGTTCCAGCTGTTCTTTTGTAAAGCCGAGCATTTTGCCGACCCGCTGGGGAAACTTGCCGTTTGGCTGATGGAAAACCGCGTATGTAAAATCTGACGCTTTCATGCCTGATTTTTCCAGAATGGCATTGGCCGCACCTTTGGTGGTGCGAAAATAGGCCGGTTCACCGGTGAATCGTCCCGCATGCTGGGGATAAAATTCATGTTCCCGCCGCCAGAAATCGGGTGTATCGGTCATCCATGAGTGCGTATAGAGCACTTCGGCGACCAGATTCTCCGAGCCCATAATAAAGGCCGCCGCTCCGGCCGCCGCCGAATATTCGAGAGCGTCCGAAGGCGCGCCCTGCGAGGTATCGCCTCCGATGGCCAGACCATATTTGATATAACCGGATTTGACCAGTCCGAGCGTGACGAACATCGCTTCCGAACCGGCTTTACAGGCGAATTCATAATCGGCACAATGAATATCCGGGGTTGCGCCCAGCGCCTCGGCGACTGTTGTGCCGGACGGCTTGACCGCATAAGGATGCGATTCGGAGCCGATATATATGGCGCCGATATCGACCGGATTAATATTTCCGGCCCGTTTGAGCGCGTTTTTAGCCGCCTCCACCGAGAGCGTGATTGTGTCACAATCGGGAGGCGGAACCGATTTCTCCTGAAGCATCAATCCTTTTTTGTAGCTCGGCGCATCGGCCCCCCACACCTTGGCGATCTCCTCGACCTTGATACGGTGCCGCGGAATGTGCGCTCCATAGCCAACAATTCCAACCATTTAAAATACCTCATCTTGTATGTGATTATTTACGAAATTACTTCTCAGTTTTTTCCTCTTCCTTATCCTCAGACCATATTAATCCCGACAAATCGGTATAAATACGCGTCCAATAAAGATTTGTAATATATGAAAAAAGGCCGGATTTTCAAGCAATATTGATAATATTGAGATAATATTTTGCGGTTAAAGGAGTTAATTGGTTTTGATTCGATTTTTAGCAGGTCGCGATTCCGAGCGGAATCGAGATTTACCGAGATTGAGCAAGAAACCCGACAGGCTTGGGGTCTGTTTTTGTTTTTAAAATTTTAAATAATGCCACACCTCAACCATTGGATGTAACAGTTAATTCAAAGAAGTCGGGGTTCCGGTTAGTCTTTATTGGCTTTTGCAAATTCCTACAATATGTTATATTTGAATAATTGAATTTGTTTTTTAACTGTCGTTACGACGGGTGACATAACCATTACGCGAAGGGATTGCAAATCAATGGCCTCCGGCAATAGTTCCCAAACGATTACGGCACTATCCGTTTCAATCGGGATATTTCTTATAGCAATAGTACTTCCAAAGCTCCTATTTTCAAATGTAATCCTGGCACTATCGACAACACAGGGATTGG
>CAZJLX010000161.1:0-6148 GCA_964546545.1 uncultured Ignavibacteriaceae bacterium
TGATTCGGTTTACTATAATTCTCGAATAGAAATAAGTCACGATAACAATGATATATATATACTTGATTTTGTCCTTGATGATTCGGTTGTCGCCTCTTACATATCATCACATCTTGACATTGAACATGATGGATTAATGGTTCTTACGATTGATGTTCCCGATGATGCAGTTCGCTCCGGTTATGATAAAATCCGCATTTATCCCTCGGAAGGGGACGCGAGGTATTGTGTCGGGCATCTGAGGATTCTTGATTGATAGGGTTAAAGGGAGATTACGGCTAATCGGCTGAGTTCTTATGTTGTATTTTTTTCCAGTTTTCGTACTCTTTTAAATAGTTCAGGCAACTTTCCGATACAAGCCTCGATCCGGGTTGTCTTCATAATCTCGCGGGCCGGATAACCGAAATATATTTTGCCCGCCGGAATATCATCCTTAACGCCCGATTGCGCCCCGACCTGAACCCCGTCACCCAGTTCAATATGACCGACCAGGCCGACCTGCCCGGCAAGAATGACGCCTTCGCCGAGTTTTGATGAGCCCGATATCCCAACCTGAGCGACGATAATCGAATAATCGCCGATTTCGACATTATGTGCAATCTGCACCAGATTATCGATTTTAACATGATTGCCGATTCTGGTCGGTCCGAGCGCACCCCGATCAAGAGTGCAATTGGCGCCGATCTCGACTTCATCGCCAATCTCCACCCAGCCGATATGCTGAACCTTTTTTATCCCGGCCTCATGTCGGGCAAAGCCGAAACCATCGGAGCCGATAACCGTTCCGCTGTGTATAATGACATTAATGCCGATAATTGTATCACGGAGGATATTGACGCCGGGGTAGATGAGGCAGTTTTTACCCAGTTTGACCTTATCGCCGATAAAGACGCGCGGATATATGACACATCCTTCATCGATACTACAATCGGCGCCGACGTACGACAGAGCGCCGATTGAACATTTATTACCGATTCTGGCGCTTTTATCTACGACCGCGGTATTATGAATGCCATCCTCCGGACGGTTTTTTACGGGATGTAATTCATCGAGAATCAAAGCATAGGCATAATACGGATTTTTATGCCGAATTGTAGGCAATCGATCAAATTGAGCCTCTGGTGACAATATAAGAGCCGAGGCTTCGGTCGTCTCCAGATATCTTTCATACTTGGGATTGGCCAGAAATGAAATCTGGCCCGATATTGCCGATTCAATCGGAGCGACCGAATCAATTTGAATATCACCGTCGCCGGTCAGCATTCCGCCGACCAGCGCAGCAAGTTTCTTTAATTTAGTGGCCATAACCGTCCTTTGGGATGGTTACTCCTCTTCAAGAATTTCAAGAATTTTTTCGGTTATATCATAATCTTTTTTGGCATAAGCGAGGCCGGCCGAATTAAAAATAAAATCGTAGTTACCTTCAGTGGCGACCCGCTCGATAGATGTGTTTATCTTTTCCAGAAGCGGTTTTACCAGAGCATTGTTTTTGCGTTCGGCGGTGCCGGACGGGCCGAAAATCTCTTTTGTAAATGCGTCCAATGCCTGACGTTTGGCTTCAATAGCTGCCTCGCGTTCTTTCTTTTTATCCGGCGACAGGATCAGTTTCTGTTTTTCAAACTCGACAATCATCTCATCGAGAACTTTCTGCATCTCTTTGGCTTCATCATCCCAGGCCTTGTATTCGGTATTAAATTCTTCCTGAGCCTTGGCCCAATCTTTGTACTCCAGAAAGATTCGATCGGAATCGACATAACCGTATTTTCCGATCTGAGCCTGCGAGGATACCGCCAAACCGAGAAACAGTACCACAAGTACGATTAACGGGATAATTTTTCGACTTTTCATCTCTATAAATTCCTTTTTTTGGTTAAAAATTGCCTATCTAAATGTTGTCCCTATCTGGAAGTGCGGTTTCCAACCGCGCTCCTGACCAACTTTGTCATCAAGGGGATATCCGAAATCAAAACCAATCGTACCGATTCCGGGAACGACCAATCTGAAACCCAGACCAATCCCGCGATACATATCGCTGATTTTTATCTCGCTGGTATTTAACCATGAATTACCAATATCATAAAAAAGCAGACCGTAAAGCTGGTTTTCTAAAATTGGTAACTGAAGTTCGACATTGCCGACCAGCATAAATTTGCCGCGAACGTCGGAAGAATATGTGTCGGTTGTTTTTACAATTGAATCCGGCGCCCCGGTTAAATCGGAAGAGCTGTAATGAAATGTATAGACGTCACTGTAAATCGTGGTATCCGGAGTTAAAGAACCATTATCGTAACCCCGAACGACACCGTCATAGCCGGTTCCTCCCGGAGAAAATCGATCAAATTCCAAAATCCGATTATCATTTTGGGCGGTCACCGCACCGTATGTAATTTTGCTGGCCAGAGCCACTTTCCAAAAGATGGGGATAAATTTGGATACCGATATTTCATGCTTTTGATATTTCCAGAAACCGCCCAGCCAGCCGCCTATATTTTCAAATGAATATGACAGCATCGAGCCGCGGGTCGCGAATTCGGGAAGATCACGGCTGTCGCGAACGATAGACAATTGGATGCTGGAAGAACTGAACCAGTCCTCATTAAACCGCGCCAGCGAGCTGGGCAGCGGCCCGCCATACATATATGTCGAGACCGTGTCAATAACACCATTATCGTCAGGATAGATAAAGCGTTCACGGGTCGTATATGAATAGGCATTCAGATAACCATCGCTGAATTTGTGAAAGCGATCATCCTCCAAGCGATAACGGGCGTAGATTCTGAAATAATCATCCGGCCACCGCAACCGGCGCCCGACTCGAATCGAACCACCGCGTCGTCCCTCGGTATAGTCGGAATACCACTGCCGATTGGTATAATACAGATCAACCCCCAACGTGGTCGGCGTCGAAAAGACCCAGGGCTCAGTAAATGAAATAGAGTACGAATTTCGTTCCGTCCCCAAATCAAGATTTAACGATAAATTTTGTCCCATGCCGCGGAAATTGGGGATACCAATACCGAAGGTGCCGACAAATCCATCGGCTCCCGAATATCCAGCCCCGGCCGATACCTGCGCCGTCGGCTTTTCTTCCACATCCACAATAATATCGACATCTCCGTCCGGAAGAGCCAAAATATCAGGAGTCACGTTTCCGAAATAATTTAGCTGCATGATATTTCTAATCGATCGCATCAATAATGATCGATGAAATGTCTGGCCGGGACGGATCGCCATTTCCCTTCTGATGACCTTTTCATGGGTTTTGGTATTGCCGGTTATTTTTACCATATTGACTTCCGATGGCAGGCCCTCAATAATATCAAAGGTAATATCAATCAGACTGTCCAGCGTTTTGCGATCATCAACCACCCGGATATGAAGATAACCCTTTTCCTGGTACATAAAATAAATTTCATTTATCGATTCTTCAAATTTCTCCGAATTGAATACACGCCGTTTCTCATATTTCAATCCCTTTTCAAGAATATTTGAAGGAATCGCATCATTACCGGTAAATTGTGTCTCGCCGAAATAATATCTGGGACCTTCATAAATATCCAGATAAATTGTCATCCGATTCCGCACCGTATCGGTTCTGATTGAATCCGATTTTAAATAAGCATCGATATAACCTTCATTGTGAAGATATGCGATTATTTTTTCCTTATCTTCAGGATACTTTTCTTTGTCAAAATTGGAGGTCTTCAAAAAGCCCCGTTTGCGGTTTCGCATCTTGCCGATTATCTTATCCGGTTTGACTCGAACGGCGCCGCTGAGGATAACCTTCTCAACCTTGACTTTGGAACCCTCATGAATAGTAAAGGTCAAATTCGCCATAGATGAATCGGGTGAATAATCCAGCTCATAATCCACCGTCGCCATAAAATAACCTTTTTCGCCATAAGCATCGATTATTTCATTTCTCTTTCGGTAGATCAAATTCTCTGATAGATAATTGCCGCCGGTAAGTTTGGTCTTTTCAATCAGATCTTTTGATTTAATTTCCTTATTTCCTTTGAAAATCACCTTTTCCATTTTGGGCAGTTCGTCGACATGGATAATTATCTTAAGCCCGCCAGTGATTTCTTCGGCCAGAAGCTGCACATCGCGAAAAAATCCAAGGCCATAAAGCCGCCTGACCGCATCCTGTGTCGTTGTCGCCGTTAATTCATCGCCTTTATTAATTCCGGAGACTGACAGAATCAAATTAGTGGTGGCGATTTTATTACCTTCGACCGCAACATCGACAACATTAAAAGACTGCGCTGAGGCAGCGGCGTAAAAAACCAAAAAAGATAAAAACAGAAGAGCCGATATAACTGGGCATACCCCGGATCTTCTGGTTATGTTTATATCCATATAAAAAATTAAGCTCCGGGGGCGTTAATTTTCTTTATCTTTAATTGCGTAAATTTTTGACGATGACCGGTCAGTTTACGATATTTGGTCCGCCGTTTAAATTTATATACGTCGACCTTCTCTGCTTTGCCTTCCCCGATAACTTCGGCTTCAATCGCGGCCGATTCCAGATAAGGGGTCCCGATTTGAGAATCCTTACCATCATCTATTAGCAGCACTTTATCTATCGAAACTGTTTCTCCCGTTTTCACAGCCATATACGGGACTTTAATTTCGGCACCTTCATCAGCTCTGAATTGCAAACCACCTGATTCGAAAACCGCAAACATATTCTAACCTCCAATCTGAACGACATGGCTTATCTCATTAAAGCCTTTAACTTATGCTTTTCTGAAAGACTGTCAAGATAAATCTTACCCCTCTGAATTAATGACCACCTTCATTTGTCTTTATCGTAGTCAAAGATTAAACGTATAAACAGGCGTTGCGTTCCATAACATTTTATGAACATTAAGTGATTTGAATCGTTTTAATATATGCTTGCCACTTTTACTCGACACTATATATTAAGGGCAGTTTCAGAAAGTGAAAAAAAACAATGCCGGCTAAACGGAATATGACAGGTCGATTAGAATCGTTTTATTCGGGAGCGCCCAATTTCGAGTTGATCTCTAATTATTCGCCCCGGGGCGATCAGCCCGGCGCAATAAAGAAGATTCTGGATGGTTTGCACAATAATGAACGCTTTCAAACTCTTTTGGGTGTAACCGGTTCGGGCAAAACCTTTACGATGGCCAATGTTATCCAGCAGTATCGCCGACCGACTTTGGTTATCTCTCATAATAAAACGCTGGCGGCGCAGCTTTATGGCGAGTTTAAGGCCTTTTTCCCCAAAAATGCGGTCGAATTTTTTATCAGTTATTATGATTATTATCAGCCGGAAGCATATATGCCGACCACCGATACCTATATCGAAAAAGATACTTCCATGAACGATGATATCGATCGCCTGAGACTGCGGGCGACATCTTCGCTTTTGGAACGTAATGATGTCATAATTGTCGCCTCGGTTTCCTGTATTTACGGTCTCGGTTCGCCCGAAGATTATAAAAAGCTGTTGATGTTTCTGGAGTGCGGTCAGCAGATAGATCGCGATGATATTATCCGCTCATTGATTGATATTCATTATAATCGGAACGATATCAATTTCAGCCGGGGCAATTTCAGAGTCACCGGGGATACAATCGAACTGATTCCGGCCTATCAAGAAACCGCGTTGCGAATTGAATTGTTTGGCGATGAAATCGAAAGAATCAGTGAAATCGATCCGCTCACAGGTGAAATTATCTCTGAACGGGCCAAGGTCGCCGTCTATCCGGCCAAACATTTTGTGACGACTCATCCTCAAATGGAAATAGCGGTCAAACTTATCGAAGAAGAACTAGAACAGCGACTGATAGAATTACGCTCGCAGGACAAACTTCTTGAGGCCCAGAGGCTGGATTCCCGCACCCGGTATGATATGGAGATGCTTAAAGAGATCGGCTACTGTCACGGGATCGAGAATTATTCCCGCGCGCTTTCCGGCCGGCCGCCGGGCAGCCGGCCGTTTTGCCTGCTGGATTATTTTCCGAAAGATTTTCTTTTGCTCATTGACGAATCGCATGTCACCCTTCCGCAGATTCGGGGGATGTACGAAGGCGACCGCGCCCGGAAAGAAACGCTGGTGCAGTACGGATTCCGGCTGCCGTCGTGTCTGGATAACCGGCCGTTGAAGTATGATGAGTTT
>CAZJLX010000162.1:0-6076 GCA_964546545.1 uncultured Ignavibacteriaceae bacterium
ACGGAATATTCGGGGCGGGTGACCGACAGCGAGGGAGCGCCGATCGAGAATGTTTCTATCACGACCGATATTGCCGGGCTGGGGGCAAAAACCGATGCGGACGGTCATTTTTATTTTATCAGCAACATTGAATCGCCGGCCTATCTTACTTTCAGTCATATAGGTTATTTCTCTGAAATGACGAGACCGGGCGAAAAAACGACGGTCATTGAAATTATCTTAAAAGAGTCAATGATTCATGGCCAGAATATCCGAGTGACCGCCGCACGAGCGGTGCGAGGTTTGACCCCGGTTGCTTTCTCCGATTTCAGCGAAGATGAAATAAGTCGCGATTACACGGTCGGTGATTTTCCGACCCTGCTGGAATCGGTCCCGAATCTTCATTCTTTCTCGTACGCCGGGGGATTAACTGGGGCATCCGATTATAAAATCCGCGGTTTTGATTCGAAGCGGATAGGCGTTTATATTAACGGAATTCCCTTAAACGATCCGGAAGATCGCTTCACCTATTTTTATGATCTGCCCGATTTTGTCTCCGAAGTGGCCGATATTCAAGTGCAGCGCGGGGTCGGTAATTCGCTGTACGGTGATGCATCATTCGGCGGTTCGATAAATATCGCTTCGGCCGGTCTGGATAGGACGAGGAAAGTATCAATGATGACCGGTTTCGGTCAGTTTTATGCCGACGGCAAGGCGATTTCGGATATCCGCAAACAGGCGGTTGAGTTTTCCTCCGGGCTGATTGACGGTCGCTGGTCGCTGGCCGGACGATATTCCAAGCTGTACAGCGGCGGTTATCGGGATTATTCATGGTACGACGGCTGGGCATATTTTCTGTCGCTCTCTCGCATCGACCCGCATATGACCACGACGGTCAATCTGTACGGCGGGCCGATGCAGGCGCATCAGGCATGGTACGGTATCGATCGCGGTACGATGGAGATAAACCGGCGCACCAATTGGACACCGTATGAAAACGAAATCGATAATTTTAATCAGCCGCACTATGAACTGCACAATACCTATAAGGTCAATGAAGAGGTGACGTTACGAAACAGTCTGTACTATATTCGCGGCAAGGGTTACTATGAGGAATATCGTACCGACTCGGTTCGCTTTTATGATATCCCCGTCAGTGCTTTGATAGATACCAATTTACAGGAAATAGGCCTGGTCAGACAGAAATGGGTCGAGAAAAACCAGTATGGCTGGAATCCGCGGCTGGATTATGAGCATAAAAAGGGCACCGCCATTCTGGGCGGCTCGTTTTATTATTTCAATTCCGATCATTACGGTTTATTGGTTCGCGGCGAAAATCTTAACAGTACGATCGAACCGCTGCATAAATTTTATCAGTACTACGGTAAAAAATATTCGGCTTCGCTTTATGTTCTCGAATATTATTCGTTGGCCGATAAAATCAGGCTGATGGGTAATCTTCAGCTGCGCTATTTGAAGTATGATTTCGATCAGACCGATGTCGGCGCTCTGCCCGGTTACAAGTATAACGTCGACTGGCTCTTTTTATCACCGCGCGCCGGAGTCAGTTATTTGATAAATGACGGGAGTGATATATTTTTCAGTTTTGCCGTTTCATCGCGTGAGCCTGATGATAAATCGCTCTATGATGCCGAGGAGCTGGACGCTTTTCCTCAGCTTTCGGTGGAGAGGATGCAAACATCGGGCGGCGATACGACCTATATGTTCGGCGATCCGCTTGCCAAACCGGAACGTCTGTACGATTTCGAGCTGGGCAGTAATATAAAAGCCGATAACTACCGCATCTCGGTCAACATTTTCCGGATGGAATTCAAAAATGAAATTATCCCGGAGGGCGCTCTCGATGAAAGCGGCCGACCGCTTCTCGGCAATGCCGAGCGTTCGGTACACTCCGGTCTTGAACTCGACGGGACGGTACGTGTCTTAAAGTATCTTGATATCAACGGTAACGCTTCGTTTAATTACAATCGGATCAAGGATTATCAGCAATATATCGACTATGATGCAGACGGTTTTGTCGATGATACGCTTGATTATTCAGGTAATCCGATTGCCGGATTTCCCGAGTATATCGCCAACCTGATTTTTGACTATAATCGTAATCCATTTCGTTTGACTTATCGGCTGCATGTATCAGGCAAACAGTATGTCGATTATACGGGAAACGAAGAGCAGGCGATTAAACCGTATACTGTTTCCTCGATTTCGGGATCAGTCTCGCGCTTTGTCAAGGGTCTCGGTAATTTCGTTTTATCCGGAACGATTAATAATCTTTTTAATAAGAAATATGAATTATCGGGCTACTCGTACTGGTATGCCGACTACGGCGTCTGGGCTTACGAATATTACCCGGCCGCCGAGCGGTCATTTTACGCACAATTAAAATGGGAGCTTGAATAGCGGTAAATTTTGAAATCAGTTGATTACATAATAATTATAATCTATCTGCTGATACTGATATTTATCGGTATCAGCCGACGATCAGGACGATCCGAATCGGCGGCCAGCTTTATTCTTGGCGGTCGACTGCTGACTCTTCCGGCTTTTATCGCCACCCTGGTCTCGACCTGGTACGGCGGTATTCTGGGGGTCGGAGAATTTTCTTACCGTTTCGGTATTTCCAACTGGCTGGTTTTCGGTGTACCATATTATATCGCCGCTTTGTTATTCGCTCTGTTTCTGGCCAAAAAAGCGCGCCAGGCGGATATTTTGACGATCCCTGATCGGCTCGATTCCGTTTATGGCCGCGCGACGGCAGTAGCCGGTTCGATAGTACTTTTTTTAATGACACTTCCCGGTGCCTATATATTAATGTTGGCAGTTCTGGCCAAATTTTTATTCGGCTGGCCGATCTGGGTCGGCGCTTTGGTCGGGACGCTCTTTTCTCTTTTTTATGTTTATCTTGGGGGGTTCCGTTCGGTTGTTCGTACCGACCTGCTGCAATTTGGCCTGATGTTTCTCGGATTTATAATACTCTTTTTTATTTTAATAACCGGTTACGGCGGTTTTGATACAATCAAAACGATGATTCCGGAGTCGCACCTGACTTGGCACGGGGGTAATTCGGGGTGGTATATCGCACTCTGGTATATTATTGCGCTGGCGACACTGGTCGAACCTGCCTTTTATCAACGATGTTACGCCGCCAAAAATGAAAAAGTCGCCCGTAATGGAATTTTGATATCAATCCTGTTCTGGATTGTTTTTGATTTTCTGACTACCTCATGCGGTCTCTATGCCCGCGCTCTGCTGCCCAATCTGGCTGATCCGGTCGGAGCCTATCCGGCGCTGGCGATGAAAGTCCTTCCCGCCGGTCTGCTGGGGCTTTTCGCGCTGGCTTTAATTGCGACGGTCATGTCGACCGTCGATTCCTACTCATTTCTGGCCGCCTCAACCTATGGCCGGGATATTATCTGGCGGATATTTCATATCCCGGAGCAGAATATCACTTATCATACCCGTCTGGGGCTGATTATATCGGCGATACTGGCTCTATTGGCGGCACTTTTTTTCAAATCAATCGTTGATATTTGGCATCATTTCGGTTCGGTTGGCACTCCGGCGCTACTGGTTCCGCTTTTCACCGCTTTTAACGGCCGACGACAAATGCCGCCTAAGGTTGCCCTATTCTCTATGGTTTGTTCCGGCGGATTATCTCTGATATGGCTGCTTTCGGGATATCTGCCCTCCGGCGAATACTGGTTCGGAATCGAGCCGATATTCCCCGGTCTGATTTTATCGCTTATCTTTTTCCTGCTCGGTGCTAAAAAGGTTGAAAAATAATCCAATCTGAAGTATAATTAATATCTGGAGCCACTATTCGATAACGCCGCAAATAAGACGGCATCAGTTTACAGATTGGCAGCAAAAAATGCAGCTTGAAAAAGTTCAGCAATATTTGGTTGAAAACGAAGTTGATGGCTGGCTGATTGCCGATTTTCATGCCCGCAATAATATCGCCGTCGATTTTCTTGGATTGAGCCATCATATTACCCGGCGGTCGTTTTATCTGATTCCGGCCGAGGGCGAACCGGTTAAACTTTTAAATCATATTGAAAAGGATCGATTCGAACATGTGCCGGGCCGGACCGAACTTTTTTCATCATATGTGCAACTGGAATCAAAGCTGGAGAAACTGCTTAAAGGCTTCAATAAAATCGCGATGGAATATTCCCCCTGCGGACGATTGCCATATATCGGTCTGGTTGATGCCGGAACTATCGAACTGATCAAATCTTTCGGCGTCGAGATAACATCCTCGGCCGATATTGTCGCCTTTTTTCAGGCAAGAATGAGTGAAACTCAGGTGCAGTATCATAAAGAGGCGGCGCTTCTGATAAATCATATTAAAGATGACGCCTTTCGATTTATTCGAACTTCGCTTAAGAAGAAACAATTTATCAACGAACGGATGGTTGTCCTGCACATATTGCGCCTTTTCGAGGAAAATAATCTTACATCGGATTTTGCTCCCTGCTGCGCCATCGATCGGAATATCAGCAACCCTCATTACCAGCCAACCGAGGCGCGCTCGGTACCGATCACGCTCGGCTCATTGATACTGATCGATCTCTGGGGCAAATTGAAAACAGCCGGCGGCGTTTATGCCGATATTACATGGATGGCCTACGCCGGGGAGAATGTCCCCGAAGAATATAGTCGATTATTTGAAATCGTTACTCTGGCGCGAGATACGGCTGTTAATTTTATCGGGCAGAAATTTCTCGAAGGACCGGTGTACGGTTATGAAGTCGATAATGCCTGCCGCCGGGTTATAGTGAAGGCCGGATATGAAGAGCAGTTTTTCCATCGCACCGGACATTCGATACTGGAGGATGTTCACGGGCCGGGGCCGAATATCGATAACCGTGAAACCGAAGACAGGCGTAAACTTCTGCCGGGTCATCTTTTTTCGATTGAACCGGGTATCTATCTTGAAAATTACGGTGTTCGCAGCGAACTCAACTGTATGTTGACCGAGGAGGGGCCGGAAGTAACGACTCGTCCGCTGCAGGACGAAATAATCCCGCTTTTGAGATAATATGTATTTTACTCCGCGCATGGTACAACTGGTCGCCGACCAGTATGGTTATCCGCCGGCGATTGCTATGAACGCCCCGGTTGATCAGCGGGAGTATGATTTTATCCGCTCGACACAGTCATACGGTCGCTGTCATGATGTGACCCTGTATATTTTCAAAGATAATAAGGTAATCGTTAACGCCAAACACCATTACCCCGACGGGCTTTTTCGCGCGCCCTCGGGCGGCCTGAAACCGGGGGAGACTTTTCTTGAGGGCGCCCTGCGCGAGGCGTACGAAGAGACCGGGACAAAAATCGAAATCCAGAAATATATTCTTCAGGTGAACGCTTCCTTTTCCTGCGGGCGTAAATCGATTCCCTGGCGAACGCATGTTTTTACGGCCAAATATAAATCGGGCAGAATCAGGCCGGTCGATATCCGCGAAATTCGCGAAACCAAACTGGCCGATATTTCCGAATTCGACAAATACAAAAATATTATTCGTTCGATGGAATCAGGCGGCCTGTCCTACCGCGCCCGTTTGCATGATGAAGTACTGCGGTTTTTGTAGGGGGTAAATGAAATATATCAACAATTTTTCACGCTTCGCGTGATGTCGAAACCGCGAGGATTTCGACCTACCTTGATTATGTAATTGAAATGCGCAGAAACAAAGGCAAAATAAAAAAATGACGTATAAGCGTGTTAACTTTTGGCTGAAATTCCAAATTTGATAAGGAAACTATAGGCCTGGCCTCACGGATTTTAGTCTACAAGGACTACAAAATGGAAAAAAACGATAACAAAGTAATACAAAGTTATAAATTACATAATATTAAGCTTTCTGGGATACTTCTAAATAGTGACGATCAGTCTAATATCACTATGCTAGATGATTTATCAAATAATGAAATAGAGGGAAATTATATGATTGTACAAATCAGAAATATTTATACTCACTTATTATTGGAAAATGAATTTGGAAGTAATGATAGAAAATTGAACCTCCCCCGATTTGACGGACACGGAGATAAGGTGTATCTTATCTTTATG
>CAZJLX010000163.1:0-6061 GCA_964546545.1 uncultured Ignavibacteriaceae bacterium
TTTCCTTTGGCTCAAACTCGCCCATTAATCTCTGGGCGGCAATCGAGATGGCGTTAAGCGGATTCCTTATCTCATGAGCCACACCGGCAGCCAGATCACCCAGTTCGCTGAGCCGCTCTTTGCGGCGAATATCATCTTCGAGATTTTTAAGCCGTGTATAATCATAAACCAAGACTACTCGACCGGCAATTACATTATTATCATCCAGCAGATCGGCATAGTTAATCAGCAGGTGTTTTCGACCGGACGATGTCTCCAGAATTAAATCATAATCGGCATCCATACTTTGTTTGGGAAAATTCTCGCTGAAAGGCCCCACCCTCAATTGAGGAATACCGGCCAGCAACTGGCCGTTGATGTTTTCACCGATTTCAAAGATATGCAGAAATTGTCGATTGGCCAGTTCGATTGTACCATCAGGAAGAATCACCGCCAGTCCGGCCCGGATACTGTCAAAAACCTGATCCGATAAAGATTTTATCTGTCGATACGATCTTTTTAATGATGTTCTTTTCCGTTTTCCGCCCAGGTATAAAATAGCCAGAACAACGGCAGCAAAAATCAAAATTGACAATATAATCATCTGCCGATCATAACCGGCAATAATTGTATAATATTTATCCATTGTAATGCCGACCCGAAAAAGTCCCTCGCCATATTCCTCGGATGAAAACTTTTTGACCAGTTCCAGGGTCTTCCGGTCGGAGAATTCGATTTCTCGCGATTGAACCTGATCCGTCTCAAGGGCATTTATCAGAAACGGATCTTTTTCTATCTTCAGCAGAGGATCAACTTTTTTGGAGGAAAAAATAATGCCTTCATGGGTTTGGAAAATAATATATTCAATCCCGACCTCGCGGGCGATATTTCGCACCAGATAACCGATACCAATCTCCTGTCGGGCATTGTTAAAAAAGGCCGCATCAGCAACAAGAGCAATTATAAACCGTCCGTCGGCCGAAGTCGTCAGATAGCTGATTTTTGCCTCGCCCGGCACCTTACCCTCAACGATCTGAAAACTGCTTTGACGACTGCTGTCATTTTGAATATCCTGGACCTCATCCATCACCAAACTCAAAGCCCGGTTAAGATTTACGAATATCCCCCCGGTTCCGGAAGCGACCAGATTCATTTCATCATCAAAAACAAATATGGCCTCAATATTATGTCGTCCGGCAAAATCAGCCAGGGCCGGCGAATCGAATTCGGATTCCGAGATTTCATCAAGAGTAACGGCCAGATTTGAAAGTTTTTCCTGAACGACAATATCAAAAAAACTACTCGCCTTAATTGTATTTTCAGCCGAGAGAACCAGACTTTCAATCAGCGCCGTCCCCTGCACCCGAATCAGTTCCAGCGAATCGGAACGGCTGGTCTGAATGCCGATCCAGGTAAAAACAAAGAGCAACAGCCCGATAAGTATGATTAACGGCCATAAAAATTTCAGACCGATCGAATTGGTGCCGTTTTCTGATTTATAATTTTTCATAAATACAAATTAGACAGGAAGAATGCGCTGGTCAATCTTTTTATTGTAGCGCTAAATGGTCATGATTTATCAAGGGCCGTTTCTTCGACCCGGGAGTGTTCAAAATCATCATCCGCATCAAGATGAGTTTCTCGCGACGAAGAGCGCTTAGTCGGCAGAATGATGGTGAAAACCGAACTTGACTCCTCGCTGGAATGATACTGAATCTCACTCAGATGATTATCCGCAATATTTTTACAGGTAATTAGCCCCAGGCCGGTCCCCTCTTTTTTGGAACTGAATCGTTTGACAAACAATTTTGAGATATGTTCTGCGGGAATTCCGGCGCCACCGTCGGCGACTTTTATGGAAATGTCCTCGGTTGATTCGTCAAAATGCGTACTTATTACAATCCACTTGCGTCCCTCATTTTTAGTCTCCTGAACCGCTTCGGCCGCATTACGGATCAGATTGACCAGCAGATGTTGTATCTGACCGGCATCAATTTCAACCAATGGGACATTTTCGGAAAGGTTAGTCGTAATTATGATATCATCATATTTATTCTGAGGTTTTAAGAAGGCAATCAGATTTTCGATGAGTTGATTTAAATCTTCCTTCCTGAATTCACTGTTATCATCGCTGAATCGGGTCAGCCCCTCAGTAAAGTTAATAATTTTGGCGACCGTATCCTTCATAATTGAAATTTTCTTTTCGACCTTATCCGTTTCATTTTTGGCCAGGACCATCGGAATCAACTCAAGATTACCCTGAAGGACGGCCAGATAATTATTAATTTCATGAGCGATATCGCGCGCCATCTTGCCCCGATTGCCAATTCTATCCAACTGCAGAATCATCTCCTTATAACTTTCGCTTTCGGAAATTGATTTTATAAAATATAGCATCGCAATCGGACTGTTCTTCTCCGGACCGAGCGGCGTATTAACCAGAAGAGCCGGGAACCTGACACCGTCACGACGTCGACAAATAATTTCCCTCATACCGGTCTGTTCGTCGATATGTTTATCAAGCTGGTCTTCATCACTGATAGTCGGAATTAAGTTATGAATTTTTTTGCCGGTCATATTATTATGGTCAAAGCCAAAATCGCGGGCGGCGGCCAGATTATAAATAATGACCTGATCCTCAAGATCGGTAACAACAATCGCATCGGGCGAATAATCGACCAGGGCGGTCAGAATCGACTCCGATTCGACCAAATTTTTATTCGACTTTATAAGCTGGCTGTTGGATTTTGTCAGTTCCCTCGTTTTCTCGGCCAGCTTTTGCGACATAGCATTAAAGGACCCTATCAGGGATCGAATCAGTTTATCACCATTTTCTTTCAGATATGACTCGCGGCCATCAGCGATGTTCTCAAACGCCTCAATCAATTGTGACAAAGGTCGCTTAATTCCTTTGGAAATCAGATTTATGATTAGCAGTGAAATCAACGCCGAAACCAGAAAGAGGATAAATAACAGATAGGCCTGTTTATTCTGCCCCGCCTGTGATAGAACAGTCGAAGAATTCAGGACCAAAACATAATCTTTCTCGTCGCCTGTTGGTTTTAAATAGTATTTTATCTGTTTGCCGTTTTCCGACAAAAGCGACAAATAATTTTTATCGCTAAGATTAAGTTTTAAAAGATTCACAATCGATAATTCATAAGCGGAGGCCGCTTCTGTTTCGGGCTTGACAGGTATAATATTGTTTTTATTACTCAGATGAATGATCTTCCCGATCTGTGTTGCTGAATCATAATAATATAAGTCGACATTATTGAGAAAATTGTTCTCCTTGACAAAGGCATCTATTCCGCCAATTGTCCCGAATGACAAACTGTCAAGATTATCGGACTTTTTTATCAAGTCGGAAATATAAGATGAAGCGGCGATTATCTTTTGCTCAGCCTGAGTATATTGACTCGCCGGTGTCATCTCATTTTGTGGATAAAATATAACCAGGGCCAGGGCGGAAAAAATAAATATAATCTGAATCAGAATCAGATGGGAAACTCTAATTAGAAGGCTTGAACCTTTTGAATCAGTCATATCCGTCTACCCGCCAATAAAATATGCATCTATCTAAATATCGGCAGAATAGACACTCAAGTTAAGTTTTGTCTTGGGGGAAAATCGAAATAATTAAGGGAGTGGTGGAGGGGGGATGCCCGACTCTAACGTCAGGTGGCTGGTAGACCAGCACACACCACTCCCTATATCTCTAACAACTCACTCATAGATATAGTTCAAATAACTGTATATATTTTAAGCAATTAGTATGCCGCCTTGAGTTAGCACTTTTTCATACGCAAAATATGCGTTATATTGAATAACTATAACAGGATCAATAGCTTGCACCGATTTCTATCAATAATAAGAATTGAGACATCTTTGTCTTTATTGTTATTGCGCAAATGTATACACAATTTATGCATTATTATTACAAGACAGGTCTGTTTGTATTTTAAAAAAAACCGCCCCTGACGAGCGGTTCAATAACAGCATTATTTATTACGGAAATTTTATTCTTCAAGCTCCTCAATCCGTTTTTCAGCAGCTACCGCCGCAGTCGTACCATCGCCAACCGCATTGGTTATCTGCCGTACCAATTGATCGCGAACATCGCCGCAGGCATAAATTCCTTTTATCGAAGTTTCCATTTTCGCATCGGTGATAATATATCCGCCTTCGGTTTTCTTAACATCGTCGCGGAAGAAATTTGAATTCGGTACAAATCCGATAAATATAAAAATGGCACCTACATCAAGTTTTGACACTTCGCCGCTTTTAACATTTCTTAAGGACAATGATCGTACCCTTTCGTCCCCATTGATTGACTCGACTATCGAATCCCAGATAAATTCCAGTTTACTATTTTTGAAGGCGCGTTCCTGAATTATTTTCTGCGCCCGAAGTTTATCCCTCCGGTGAATTAAGATTACCTTACTGCCAAACTTGGTTAAAAACATCGCCTCCTCGACCGCCGCATCACCGCCACCAACTACGGCAATCACCTGATTTTTAAAAAAGGCACCGTCACAAATGGCACAATATGAAACACCCTTGCCACTGAACTCCTTTTCACCCGGAACTTTCAAGAAAAGAGGTGATCCGCCGGTCGATAGAATAATTGCCCGGCCGCGATATATATCACCCGAAGCGCAAGCCGCAAGACGATCCTCTCCTTCCGAATAGACTTTAATGACTTCATCGGATATAATTTCCAGCCCGAATTTTTTTGCATGATTAGTCATTTTCATCGCCAGCTCGGCGCCCGAAATATGCTCAAAACCGGGATAATCCTCGACCTCTTCGGTATTGGCTATCTGACCGCCCGGCATAAATTTTTCCAGAAGAACCGCTTTGCGATTGGCCCGCGCGGCATACATCCCGGCTGTCAAACCACCCGGCCCACCACCAACAATAATTACATCATAATTTTTTTCAGCCATCCTGTTTACCTCAAATATTTCTTCAAACCTTCTTCAAAAGGTGTTAATTTAATATCAATATTTTTCAACAGTTTTTTATTATCACAAATATTACCGATCTGCATCATTCTTAACTGATCCGTGGTAAGCGGTGGCCGTTTCATAATTCGCTCCAGTATCCATGCGTTTGTCTTCATAAACCACATCGGCAAATATAACGTTCCCCGCTTTTTTTTCAATATACTTTTAAGAATCTTTACAATTTGTAAATAAGACAATTGCTGCGGCCCGCCGATTTCAATTGTCTGGTTGAGAACATCCCGGTTTGGCAGCAGCGAAGTCATAATCGAAATCAGATCGTCGATATAAATCGGCTGAAGCTTAAAATCACCCCGGCCGATTATCGGGGTTAGCGGCAGTTTAATGATAAGCTTTTTCACCATACTGACAAATCCGTCTCCCTGGCCATAAATAACCGAGGGGCGCAATATTACATAATCTATTCCACTTTTTCGAACAGCCTCTTCGGCTTGCCATTTACTCTGATGATATTGTGACGGAGCATTTTTTTCCGTCCCCAGAGCGGAGAGATAGATGATTTTTTTGACATCGTTTTTTTGACAGGCGACGACCAGATTTTTTGTCCCCTGAATTACCGTCTTTTTAAAAGTCAAAGTCCCGGTTTCAGCAATGATTCCGACCAGATGATAAACGACATCGACATCTTTTAAAAAATTTTGCAGTGAATCCTGATTATGAATATCGCCTGTAAAGATATTTATATTTTTATCCTGATTAAACGATGGTTCTTTTTTATGGGTCAATAAATTCAGTTTATGGTTTTGATTTAAAAGCGAGGTGACAAGATATGAGCCGACAAAACCGCTGGCGCCGGTTATCGCTATTTTCAATAGTCAACTCCTTTTTGAGCCATAATACCTTTTTGGAACGGGTGTTTTATTTCGGTCATTTCGGTAACCAGATCCGCCCGCTCAATAAGCCGTTCAACAGCATTACGTCCGGTTATAACCAGATGCAGTTCCTCCGGTTTTTGATTGACCAACTCAATAAGCTGATCTTCACTAATCAGACCGAGATTTACGGCGATATTTAATTCATCTAAAATAACCAATTGATATTCACCCGATTTCATA
>CAZJLX010000164.1:0-6018 GCA_964546545.1 uncultured Ignavibacteriaceae bacterium
TTGTTGAAACTGACTCAGACTCGATTTTGGGCAATCAATATGGGAAGACCGCCGGTAAGCAATCCGATGGCAGAAACGGAATTTATGTCCCTATGTTCGTTAAATGATTCGGAACAGGATGGTACGTTAAAACATGTCGCATCAACTTATCGCCCTCAGGATGACAGGATTGTTATGGGTATCGGTGCTTCCGGTCCCCGGATTGTGACTTTTGCTCCACTGCTGGTTGGCGATCAATTGCCAATTAATGACTTGATTAAAGAATTACTAATAGTATGCGAGGAGGAATTAAAAGGCAAAGTGGAGATCGAATTTGCCATGACTCTTGATTCCAGCGATCAATTATCAGGTCGCTTTGGCTTTTTACAGGTAAGACCTATGGTTGTATCAAACGTTATAATCGATCTGGCTCCTGAAGATATGTCGGGTGAAAATGTATTGTTATCATCGGAAAAGGCACTGGGTAATGGTCTCTGCACCACAATAAAAGACATTGTCTACGTTGATCCGGATATTTTTGAGGCCAAACATACTCAAAAAATAGCCGGCGAAATTTCCAGAATAAATCGACAGCTTATAGATGAGGGATGTAATTATCTTTTAATTGGATTCGGTCGTTGGGGGAGTTCCGACCCTTGGTTAGGTATCCCCGTTAAATGGGGCCAAATTTCCGGGGCCAAGGCATTGGTCGAGGTGACACTTCCCGATATGAATGTTGAGCTTAGTCAGGGGGCTCACTTTTTCCATAATTTAACGAGTTTTCAAATATGTTACTTTGCCGTACACTATTCAGGCAATCATTTAATCAACTGGGACTGGTTAAAAACTCAGGAGATAGAAACACGGACAGAATTTGTAAGACATATTCGTTTAAAAAAACCGCTTGTGTCTAAGGTTGATGGCCGCAGCGGTCGGGGAGTGGTTTTAATATGAATGATAGGATGCGTCCGCCAGATGAGTTGTTGGTGTCTTTACAGGAAAGAGCCAAGGAACTTAAATGTCTTTATCGTATTGAGGAAATTCTTGGTGAATATGACAAACCAATAGACCAAATTTGTACGGAAATCATATCTGCTATTCCCGAAGGCTGGCAATTCCCGGATATTTGTCAGGCAATAATCACTATTAATAACAGATCTTATTCGTCAGAAAGCTTTCAGGAAACAATCTGGGCGCAAAAATGTGATATTATCTTTGATGATAAGATAGTCGGTGAAATCGGCGTATATTATACGAAAAAAAAACCTGAAGCTGATATCGGTCCATTCCTTAAAGAAGAGGCTCGATTAATAAAGGCAATTGCCGATCTGATCGGCAGACATTTAACTTATCTGAAAATACGCGATTCGTATAAAAGCACGGAATCTGTTCCGAGGTCGACGGCCGGGATCATAGGCAAGGACTGGCAGGCGATAATTGAAATCCTTAAACAAATCGACAGGGATCTTTATTTAAGGATTTCTCGAAAAATGCTAAACCAGCTTTGCTGGAGCGGTATTGATAAGGCAAAAACACTTTTGTTATCAATTAATCCAGATTTATATCCGGAAGATACAGAATCAAGACCAAACGAAAATCAGTTCGATATAAAACCTATCAGAAAATCATCCGCCGATTCCGGCTCCGAAATTTTTGCGATCGCCGCTCAACATTTGAAAGAAACCGATATTCATAAACATATTCAAACCTGGATTCATGAAGATAAATTATCTTTTCTTTCCCAGGTAGTAAATCAAAATTTTACTTTGGCAGCAGTATTTGATGCAATCCATCGTTATTTTCAAATGTCCCCAAATGATCAGTTGGTTCATTCTCCCAGCAAATGGGGAATACAAATCTCTCTAATCAGAAGACTGCTTTGCAATCAGCTGCAGTATATTAATATCGCCAAAAACTATGTAGATATCCGGGATATATATCAGCTTCAAAAAAAAATAATCTATTGCTCGGAAAGTCGCGGAAAACTCGGGGGAAAAGGCGCTGGATTGTATTTGACTTCACAAATTATTAAAAAGCAGTCTTTAAAATCAAGCTTGTACGGTAAAATCAGGATGCCAAAAACATGGTTTATCACGACCGATATCCTGCCTTATTTTATGCATTATAATAATCTTGACGAGATAGTTGAACAGAAATATAAAGAAATAAATCAGGTTCGGCTTGAATACCCACATATCATACAAATGTTTAAGGATGGTCTTTATCCGGAAAGCATTATAAAGGGATTATCTCTTGCCCTGGATGATTTTGGAGATCATCCGCTTATCGTCAGAAGTTCCAGTCTACTTGAAGGGCGTACGGACGTCACATTTTCGGGGAAATATAAAAGCCTGATTCTGACCAATAGGGGCACCAAGCGCGAACGACTCAATGAATTAATGAAGGCTATTTCCGAAGTGTACGCCTCAACTTTTGGCCCGGATCCGATTGAGTATCGGGCCGGTCAGGGTTTGATAGATTTTGGTGAAGAAATGGGTATAATGATCCAGGAACTGGTCGGCAGCAGCTTTGGAAAATATTACCTACCCCTCTATTCCGGTATGGCATTTAGTCATAATGAATATCGCTGGTCGCCGCATATTAAACGGGATGACGGATTGATCCGCATGATGGTCGGTCTGGGAACCCACTTATTCAGTCAGGAAAACAATGATTACCCGGTTCTTGTTTCAGGCGAGCGCCCGGGCAGTGCCATCAATAAAACGTTGAAGGAAATCATTCATTATTCGCAGAAAAAGGTCGATGTCATCAATCTGGAAACGAAAAAACTTGAGATCATCAATATCGACGAGCTTTTGTCGGCAGAAGACGGTAAATTCGATTCCGGCGACATTATCTCGACTTTTAGATATAATAATGTAAACCAAAATGTGGTAACCTTTGAGGGTCTGTTATCCCGAACCGGTTTCATAAAACAGATACAGAATATTTTAAGCCTGTACCAGGAGATATTTGAAGGCCCGGTCGATATCGAGTTCGCGTCTGATGGCCACGATTTATATCTCCTTCAATTCCATCCTCATTTTTTATCCGAAAATAAACTGCCGGTCCCGATACCGAAAGATATTCCAAAAGATATGATCGTTTTTTCAACCGATAAGTACATTTCCAACGGATTTGCACCCAATATAACGCATATAGTCTATATTGATCCCGACAAATATATGAATATTCTTGGCACCTCAGAGTCGACAGCCATCGGACAGGCTGTAAGCAGGCTAAACGATTTATTGCCGAAGCGGCAGTTTGTTCTTATGGGGCCGGGATTATGGGGAAGCCCGGGTGATTTAAAAGCGGGAATAGATATCGGCTATTCCGATATCAGCAATGCCGCGGTTTTAATCGGAATTGCGGATAAAAAAGATGATCGACTGATTGAATTATTGTTCGGGACTCATTTCCTTCAGGATCTGATTGATGCCAATATTCCATATCTGCCGATTTATTCCGATGATGAGGGTACATATTTAAATTATGGATTCCTCAGAAGCTCCACCAACATCATGGCTGAAACTGTCCCGGAATTTGCAAATTTGGCCGACACTATTCGACTTATAGATGTTCCCAAAAATGTTAACGGCTATGTTTTAAGTGTAATAATGAATTCTGAGATTGATGAATCCCTGGGATATTTTGCCAAATCACCAGCCGGAGAAGAATCGCAGGAGGTCTGTAAATTTCCGGTAGTGCAAAAAAATGATGAATTCTGGCGATGCCGATTTAAAATGGCCGAGTATATTGCATCAAAGATTGATTCGGCGAGGTTCGGTGTGGTCAATTTATATGATTTTGGTAGTACAAAAAATGCGACGGCAGGGCCGGCCTCAGATATCAACTTAATTGTCCATTTTCGAGGAGAACCTGGACAATTGGAAAAACTGAAACTCTGGTTTGAGGCATGGAGCCTCTGTCTGGCCGAAATAAACTTCCAGAGAACCGGATATACTTCCGACGGACTTCTCGATGTTCATTATATAACTGATGAAGATATTGCAAAGAAAACGAGCTACGCCTCAAAAATAGGCGCAATTACCGATGCTGCCAGGCCGCTTCTAATGAAAAAACCGAATAAAAGTTAATCCTCTCTTTCAGTGTTATTTTATCAGACGATATCATATAGTATTAAGAATTGGCTGATCATAAGTCCCATATACAATGAATCAATTTGTTTACCGGTAAATTTGACTGATCGTATAATACAGCTCCTCAAACCTTGCTGACCTCGGAAATTTTGGACTTTTATTTCAGATGGCATAAGAACATATGCTCAGACTTATTCTTCTCGATCTTTTGCAAAACCGGATTGATGGATGCGGGCAGTTATAGCCCATCTTTATTTGCCTTCGGAACCGGCCTCATCATTCGGCTCAAACAATATCCGTTCGAGACGGAAGACATTGACGACCTTTGGATCGGGACAACAAAAAGTTCCTTCATCGGGGTTTGTTTCCCAGGGGAAAGAGCCGCCAAACCGGAGAGTGGTGATATACGGAAGCAGCGAGGCAAATGCACCCATACAAAGCCCGCCGGGAGTATGCCTACGAACCACGAATTCGTCGCCGACTTTATGACCGGCCGGACACTTCTTCAATTGCGAAAGAAGGGTGATTTTTATGTCGTATCGTTTTGCCATAATGTTTACGTCATCTGCGTGCCGCCATTTACCGGCAAATAGGTTCCGGTCACAAATCCGGACCAGTCCGTACAATAGAACAAGATTGCTCCGGCAATATCTTCCGGTTGCGCCAATCGTTTCAACGGCGTTCGGTCAGCCATCGCCTTCTTCATTTCCTCCGGTCGATTGGCGGTGGCATCGGTTAAGGTCAAGCCGGGCGCCACGACATTGACTCTGATTCCATACGGCCCCAACTCAAGCGCCAAAGATTTTGAGAAGGCATCCAGCGCCGACTTGGCGCTGGTATGAGCCACAAATCCAGGGCCCGGAACTCGGGAAAGCCCGCTGCTTACATTTACAATACAACCCTGCTTTCGCTCCATCATGCCCTTTACTACCTCCTGACAGCAGTAGAATGCGCCTTTCATTTCATGAAGCAGTTTCTGTTCGAATCCATCCCATGGAAACTCGACAAAAGGCATAATAGGAAAACTCATATTAGCATTATTCACCAGAATATCAATTGGCCCGAGCTCCTGCTCAGTTTTTTCCACCATTTCTTTGACCTGATTGAGGTCGGTGACATCCGCCCGGATCAGAATCCCTTCTCCCCCCTTTTTTTCGATATCAGCCAGTATTTTCGCGCCTGCCTCTTGATTCCTATTATAGTTAATGGTTACTTTGGCGCCATTTTGCGCCAGAAGTTTGGCCGCGGCGGCGCCAATGCCACGACTGGAACCGGTTACGATAGCCACTTTGCCATTTAGTGTCATACTAAAACCTGCCTTATTGATTTTTTTTCTGCTTTTCCACCGTTGATAATATTAATAATGTTGAAACAAAGAGAAAAGGAAAAACTACCTTAAGGAAATATTGAAAATATGTCATGGAAATAACGTCGATAAAAAAGTGTTGTATTCTTAATGCGTTCCACATCGGTTTTCACATATATTATAAAAAATTGTCTGATTCATAAAAGGTAGGAATTGAGTAATTTGCAGTAATAATATTCTACAGGCTATAGGGAACACTTCGTTAGTGCATCTGCGTAATATCGTTCCGCCCGCAGTGCGAAAGTTTTTGTGAAACTTGAATGGGAAAAACTGGCCCTATATATTGGGCTGTATTAGCCTATTTACGCCTTTTTATGATTGACAAAAAGGGCTAAACAGGCTATTTTATAGAGGTTTACAAAGACACACCTTTTTGCAGAGGTAAACCTATTTTAAATTGATAATAACAGAATTTACTATAAATATGTCCAAACTCGGGAGAATTAAGATGGCCAGAGTGTTAACTATTGTAGCAATTCTATTTTTTGGTATTTGCCTGAATGCACAGGCCCAGGAGCCGGATTACAACTCCATCTGGGAAGCTTCCTCTGGCTTTTTGCCTGAAGAAAT
>CAZJLX010000165.1:0-6015 GCA_964546545.1 uncultured Ignavibacteriaceae bacterium
CCTCATCACAATTTCACAACATCACAATCAAAAAAATATATCTATAAATTTGCCTTTATCTGCGCACAAAAAAGCCTCCGAAATTCGGAGGCTGATTTTAAAAAAATACCGCCTTATTCCTTTAAGAGCATCAAGACCTTAAAAGTATTCTTGGGAATATCCCATTGCGCAATTCTTAACGTATCCCCTCTCGATCCCATGGTGAACTCACCAATGGGAATATCCGAATGTGTACAAATCTGCTCTTCGACAAGTGTATCGGTAAATGTAATTACCTGAGTTCCCAGAGTATAGTTACCCAAAAAGTCACAAAAGACACGGGCGATACTACTGCTATCGTAATCGCACCAGAATCTGGTATCAGAGAAGGTCCACTTGACATCCTGAATTCGCGAAATCGTACCGGGTACCTTATAATTTGTAACACTTTCATATGTCCCTGTGTATGATCCTCGAATATCACTGCTGGGGGGAACAATTATATCCTTGGCGCAACCGACAACTATGACTATAGCTATTAAGAATAGTAGTAGCTTTTTCATCCCTATTTCTCCTCAACTGTCAATTCCAAATATTTAATCATATAATAATATGCAATTTACTTAAAATTGACAATACATATTTTTTATCCTTTCCCTGTTTTTAAGACAATTAAAAAGCCGATTTTGTTCAAAATAATCTAATTTTTATTTGGCTAATATTCAAATTGACCACAGGTTTTACGATTTGTCAGGTTCCGCTTTTTGGCTGGCCACAGATCTAACCCGACACTATCTTAAGTCGTTCTTAATCAACGGAATATCAAGCAGCTCCAACAGTGTAGCGATAATATAATCAGGCTCTTCATTCGGATATCTGAGCTTTTGATTCCGATACGGCCCAACCTTTAGCCAGGCTGTTTTCATCCCCGTCCTTTTGGCCGGGATAATATCATTATCAAGCCTATCACCCACCATCAGTGATTCTTCGGCTGATGACCCGATATCCTCCAAAACGCGCATAAACATCCTGATATCCGGTTTGGAAAAACCGATCTCGCGCGAGACAAGTTTTGATCTGAAATATTTTAAAACTCCTTCCGATTCAAGATACTCAATTGCAGCCTTCGGCTGGTTGGCCGCCAGTCCGAGCTTAAAATGCCCGGACAGTTTTTGAAGAACATTTTTTATATCGGGCTGAAGTTTATAATATTTCATATATGCGGCGCTGTCGAATTCGGCCCGGATTTTGTAAAACAGCTTTTTATCCGGCTGAACCAACTGCCAGATAACATAAGAAAACATCGACGGTGCATAACACCGTACCGCCTCATCTTCATACTTTTTTATTTCGGCATCCTCAAGCTTTTTACCGGTTTCAGCCAGAACAATCTGTTTTAGCTGTTCATTCCACGCCCTATGCGCCTCACCTTCATCCACAATCGGCCACCCGACATCAAAGAGAATAGTACTGATTTTTGTATCTTTACTCATATTGCAGAATAATATAAATAGATATTAAAAAAAGTAAAGCCCCCCGCATAGGCGGGGGGCTTATAGATCAAATATGTCTACCACACTCTATTTATCACGCTCGGCCGTTTTTGATTTCGCCTTAAGCGTCGCCTGGGCCGCCGCCAGACGCGCAATCGGGACTCTGAAAGGTGAGCAAGAAACATAGTTCAATCCAATCGCGTCACAAAATTCAATCGAATCAGGATCACCGCCATGCTCGCCGCAAATGCCGATTTTTAAATCCTTGTTTACACTGCGGCCTTTTTCGACGCCCATCTTTATCAGTTGACCGACACCGGCCTGGTCAATCGAGACAAACGGATCCTTCGGCAAAATACCCTTCTCGACATAAAAACCGAGGAACTTGCCCGCATCGTCGCGCGAGAAACCCATCGCCATCTGCGTCAAATCATTGGTGCCAAAACTGAAAAACTGCGCCTCTTCGGCAATTTCGTCGGCCGTTACGACCGCGCGCGGAATCTCAATCATGGTTCCGATAAGGTACTCCAGATTCTTAATCTTATATTTCGCTATTGTCTCATTGGCGATGCGCTGCACCACTTCTTTCTGGTTTTTCAGCTCATTGACATGACCGACCAGCGGAATCATGATCTCCGGAATAACTTTTTTCTTGGATTTCGACAACTCGCAGGCCGCCTCAATAATCGCCCGCACCTGCATCTCGGTAATCTCCGGATAAACGATACCGAGCCGGCAGCCGCGATGTCCCAGCATCGGATTGACTTCCTTCAGTTCATCCATCCGCTGTAGCATCCGTTTGCGGCGATCGTGCTGCTCTTCATAATCGTCAGCGTACTTATCAAGACCTTCTATCTCGGCCCGGATTTCAGCTTTGTCGGGAAGGAACTCATGCAGCGGCGGATCCAATGTCCGAATCGTTACCGGCAATCCCTGCATTACGTCAAAGAGACCCTTAAAGTCTTTCTTCTGGAAAGGAAGTAGTCGATCGAGAGCATCCTGACGTTCCTCCGGCGAATCGGCCAGAATCATTTCCTGGACGATCGGGAGTCTGTCCTCGGCAAAGAACATATGCTCGGTCCGACACAGTCCAATACCCTGCGCCCCAAATTCCAACGCCTGTTTGGCATCGCCGGGCGTATCGGCATTGGCCCTGACATTCAGCTTCCTGATTTCATCGGCCCAGGACATGAACGTAGCAAATTCACCCGAAAGCTCCGGATCAATCGTCGGCACTTTGCCGATTATTACTTCGCCGGTCGTACCGTTAATAGTGATAATCTCTTTTTCTTTTATTATCAATTTGCCAATCTGCAATTGTTTCTTTTTTTCATTGACCCGCGCCGCTTCGCATCCGGCCACGCAACATTTACCCATTCCGCGCGCCACCACCGCCGCGTGCGAAGTCATACCGCCGCGCGAGGTCAGAATACCGGCCGAAGCATGCATACCTTCAATATCATCCGGGTTGGTTTCCTGGCGAACCAGAATAACCAGTTCATGCGATTTGGATTTGGCTGCCTTTACAGCCGCCTCCGAGGTAAAATATACCTCACCCGAGGCCGCTCCCGGCGAAGCTGGCAAACCTTTGGTGATAACATCATATTTAGCCTTGGGATCAAGTCTCGGATGAAGCAACTGGTCCAGGTGCGACGGTTCAATCCGCATCAGCGCCTCTTCCTTACTGACCAGTTTTTCTTTGACCATATCCACGGCAATCTTCAGAGCCGCCTGCACCGTCCGCTTACCGGTTCGCGTCTGCAGCATATAAAGTTTGCCTTCCTGAATCGTAAACTCAAAATCCTGCACATCGCGATAATGTTTCTCCAGCTTATCGGTCAAAGCCTTGAGCTGCTTGAAAACACCCGGCATCTCTTCTGACAATTGTGAAATAGGCTGCGGAGTCCGAATCCCGGCGACCACATCCTCACCCTGGGCATTCAGAAGATATTCTCCGTAAAATTCATTCTTGCCGGTGGACGGATTTCTGGTAAATCCAACACCGGTACCGGAAGTGTTGCCCATATTGCCGTAGACCATTGCCTGAACATTAACGGCCGTTCCCAAATTACCGGGGATATTGTTTAATTTACGATAGCTTATCGCACGCGGATTGTTCCATGAGCGAAAGACCGCATCCCGCGACATTCGTAATTGTGTGTATGGATCTTCGGGGAAAGCTTCGCCCGTTTTGCGCTTGATGATCGCTTTGAATTTCTTAATTATATCGTTTAGATCCTCGACCTGTAACGATGAATCCTGTTTAATCTTCCTGTCTTTTTTGCGTTTGGTAATAACCTCTTCGAATTTCTCTTTATCGATATCAAGAACAACATTCCCAAACATCTGTATAAAACGGCGATAATTATCATAGGCAAATCGCTCATCGCCCGTCTTTTCAGCCAATCCCTTAAGAGTATCTTTATTCAAGCCAAGATTAAGGACCGTATCCATCATGCCGGGCATCGAAAATTTGGCCCCGGATCTGACCGATACCAAAAGTGGATTGACCGGATCACCGAATTTCGCCCCGATCTGCTTTTCGATTTTGGCCATCTGGTTTTCCAGATCATCATCGATTTCCTTCGGAATCGCAAGATTGTTTTCATAATACAGCTTGCAGACTTCCGTGGTAATTGTAAATCCGGGCGGAACCGGAGCACCAATCTTACTCATCTCTGCCAATCCGGCGCCTTTGCCACCCAGAATATCACGCATCGTACCATCACCGTCAGCCTTGCCCCCCCCAAAAAAGTAATATGGTTTGAATTCCATGGTTGTCTTTTTCGGAACCGATGATGCTTTTTTCGCGGCCGGACCTTTTGATTTAACAGTAGTTTTCTTAGATGCAGCTTCGCTTTTAGCCGTCTTGGCTTTAGAGGCGACCTTTTTTGATATCACAGATTTCTTCACCGTTTTTTTTCCTGTTTTGGCTTTTGTCTTGGTTGTCTTTTTCGTTTTGCTCGTTTTTTTCTTTGCCGTCTTCGCCTTCGTTGTCTTTGCCTTTCTGGTTTTGGCCATGGCAGCCTCCCTGTTTTTCCTTTTATGCGATGTAATTAATCCATTTAAATAACAATACGCAAGTCAAAAAGGTGGAGTAAGAAAATATACTCCACCTTTTTAATTTTCAGCCAGATAAACAAAAAAATCACATGGTAAAAAGCCGCTCGCCGCTAATAATTTTCTCAAGAATTTTCAGTGTCTTTTCAACCGGTGCATGCATTAGATCCGACGTGTTAAAAGTCGACCTGACCACCTCGCGAGGGCACATAAAATTGGCTTTTCCTCTGCCCCCCCGAGCCTTTTTCTTGTGGGTTAAATTATACAATCTCTGGTACTCCTTGGCTTTTTCCTTATGCATTTGATAGTACCTTCGCTGGTACTCGCGTCGTGCCTCAGGAGTTGAGAGTTTGCCCTTTCCCTTTTTCCCACTGACCTTGATTCTAGTTTGGGCTCCATCAGTAATGGCCGAATTTGCCATCTCCCCCACCTCACTTTTTGGAGTGGACTGAAGTTACTTACTTGTATTAACTACACCTGATCCTACCACAGTTGGAAATTTATTATATATTCACTACATTGTCAAGGAATATTTTGTACTTTCTTTATATTTTTTTTTAAATCAACCGGTTAGGCGTTTGATAAAAATCATTATATGTAATCGTTTGTATTATATGATGTTCCAAGGTATAATTTACGGTGTTTTCAGACAAAACAAAAGACCCCTTGTTACAGGGGTCTTAGTTATTCAGTTTTTATATTCTATTGTTCGGGCTGATTTTTATTACCGAAATAGCGTACTATCTCCATTATTGACCAGACAACAAAAATACCGAATGTCAGAAACCATAATATGACAAAACCTCCCGAAGAAGCATTATCCCACGAAATCGCCGTCCAATCCCTCAGAACCTGAATACGCTGAACGAACAGAGAGATACGACCCATCACGGTATATCCGAATGAAGCGCCAAAGCCGATCATCAGAATCCAGATACCGAAACGTGAAATACCTTTAAAAATTCCGGTATGTTCTTTGGAAAAGAAGAAATAAAAGAGTGCTGACAGGGTCCCGACAAAGATGATAATTTTGGCAATTCCCGAAGCGGTATCGAAAACTGAGTGACCGAAGAAATTGTTCCAATCAATAATATTGATCATCGCCGAGTGCATCTGCTCAATAACACGTGCTTGCATTTCACGAGGTACTGCCATTCCGGCCGCAATACCCATATATAGGGCAATTGGCCAACGGCTGATCCACGAGTACTTCCGCGAAAATCTGGTCCACATCATAATCCCCAGCAGAGCCGGAATCATATACCAATATTGATCCGAATTCAACCAGAGCAAATACCAGTCACCATCATTAAGCCTGGCAAACAGGTTGGGGATAAGAATCTGGTGCCACAGGACCAGCGCAAAATATCCCGCTGAGACACCAACAACCAAATGCTCCGCGAATTTATAAAACGGATTATCCTTATAAAGAAAGGAGAAGGTGCATAATGTTAAAAATGCCCCGAGCGTCGTCCATAAAAAT
>CAZJLX010000166.1:0-5994 GCA_964546545.1 uncultured Ignavibacteriaceae bacterium
TGGAAATGGGTGTCAATTCGATATTGGTCGACGGGACGAGGATTGCCGCCAAAAAGCAGGAACTTGCGAAAAACGGCAAAAAATCTAATCGGCATTACAAATCATTGAGCAGTCATGAGAAGGCAATCTGTAAGTGCCAGAAATGTCCGCTGGGCGGAGGCCGAACTAATTTCGTTTACGGGATCGGTAATCCGAATGCTGATGTGATGTTTATCGGTGAAGCGCCGGGACGTGATGAAGACTTGAAAGGTGAACCTTTTATAGGCCGGGCCGGGCAACTATTAGATAAAATTTTAGAGGCGGTCAAATTCAAACGAGAAGATGTTTATATCGCCAATATTCTGAAATGTAGGCCGCCCAATAATCGGGATCCTCAGCCGGATGAGATGAATAGTTGCATGCCCTATCTGATGGAGCAGATTTATCAGATAAAACCGAAAATTATCTGTGCACTGGGTCGGATATCGGCGCAGGCGCTGTTACAGACGACAACGCCGCTGGGCAAATTACGAAAGCAGTGGCATAATTTTCACGGAATACCGTTTATTGTGACCTATCATCCGGCGGCGCTGCTTCGTTTTCAATCATATAAAAGAGATACCTGGGAAGATGTCCAGATGTTGCGCGCCCGGTACGATGAAATAAAGGCAGGTAAATAGCATGCCGGTAACTGTCGATGACGTCATTGGTAAAAAGTCGCCGCATGATATTGGCGCCGAACAGGCAATTTTAGGTTCGATTTTAAAGGATGAAAAAGCACTTTACACTATTATAGATTATTTCAAGTCGTCAGAATTTTTTTATCATCCGAAGCATAAATTAATTTTTCAGGCGATCTTGACTCTGTTCGAAAAGACAGAACCTTCGGATATTACGACCGTATCTGATGAACTGGCCAAAATGGGCAAGCTTGACGATGCCGGTGGTCGAGTTTATTTAATCGATCTGGTTGATGGCGTTGCGACCACGGCGAATATCGCATCTTATGCTGATATCGTACAGGAGAAGGCTTTCTTACGCAAGCTGATTGAGACTTTCAATGATATTGTCCATAAGTGCTATAATCTTCAGGGTGGGGTTGATGTGCTGATTGATGTGGCGGAGAAGACCATATTTGCTATCAAAGAAGGTGGCATGAAGACCGACTTCACCGCTCTCAGCGAACTAATCCCAAAGACATTTGAAGATATCGAAGTCTTTCAGGAAACAAAAGGTTTTACCGGTCTGGCGACCGGTTTTGAAAAACTTGATGCCCTGACCGCCGGATTACATAATGGCGATTTTGTCGTTGTCGCGGGACGGCCCTCGATGGGCAAAACCGCCTTGGTTTTAAATATCGCGGAATATGTCGCTATCGAGGGGAAAAAACCGGTTGGAATCTTCTCGGTTGAAATGACCAAAGAGCAGTTGGCGCTTCGGCTTTTATGCGGTAAAGCGAAAATCAGTCAGCATACTTTGAGAATGGGGCGTCTGCGCGATAATGAATATCAAAAGCTGATTATGGCGGCCGATCCGCTGGGTGAGGCTAAAATATATATTGATGATTCGGGTATGCTGTCGACTCTTGAACTACGGGCCAAAGCGAGACGACTGAAAGCACAGCACGATATTGGACTTTTAATTGTTGACTACATCCAGTTAATGCACGGTCTGGGCAAAGTTGAGAACCGCCAGCAGGAAATGGCGATGATTTCGCGTGGTCTGAAAGGTCTGGCCAAGGAATTACAGATACCGGTGGTCGCCTGTTCGCAGCTATCACGAATGGTCGAGATGCGGGGTGGAGATAAACGGCCCCAACTTTCCGATCTGCGTGAATCGGGCGCTATCGAACAGGATGCCGATGTGGTAATGTTTGTTTATCGTCCGGAATTTTATATGTCGCATCTCGACAAAGATGATCCGAAACGCATCGAGGTCGAGGGTCGCGCGGAAATTATTATCGCCAAACAGCGTAACGGTCCGACCGGCAAAGTGGATCTGGCTTTCGTCAAGGATTACGTTCGTTTCGAAAACTTAACGGCACGTTATGATGCACCGGGGGAATATGAACCTGATACACCATTTTAGGGCATGAAAAGCGGATTACCAGCAGTCGGTCGGCGGGCGATAAATTTCGTCGAACGTTTGGGCAGCACTTTTCTGCTTCTGTTTAAATCAATCTATTATTTCAAGTCGATTCCGCGGTCGCTGCGGTTGATTATCGATCAATGTTTTATGATCGGTTATAAGTCACTGCCGCTAATTCTGATCACCTCGATTTTTGTCGGGGCGGTGGCGGCCTGGCAGGCGGCTTACCAGTTTAAGTTTATCGGGGCACCGTTGAGGTATCTCGGTTCCGCAGTCGGCAAAGCGATCGTTATCGAGCTATCGCCGGTGCTGTCGGCGTTGGTTGTCTCCGGTCGGGTCGGGGCCGGGATCGCCGCCGAGTTGGGGACGATGCGGGTGACCGAGCAGATCGATGCGCTCGATTCGATGGGTATCTCACCGATCCGATATCTGGTCATGCCGCGCTTTTTTGCCAGCTCGTTTATGATGCCGCTACTGGTCGTTTTTTCGATATTTATCGCGATTGGCGGGGCGTTGGCGGTTTCGGTTCTGTTTGTCGATCTGCCGTATGAGACTTTTTTAAATGGTATCAGGGCTTCGTTCCAGTTTTCCGATATGGCCGCCGGACTCGTCAAGGCGTGGGTGTTCGGGATGATAATCGGTATTGTCGGCTGTCGTGAAGGATTTTATGCCCGGGGCGGTGCGAGAGGGGTTGGCCTGGCGACAACCGAGGCGGTTGTAATTTCGGCGGTTATGGTTTTAGTGTCCGATTATATCATTGCCACTGTTCTGTTCCGGGTTTGATAATGGATAGTTGTATTAAAATCGAAGGCGTCCGCAAATCATTCGGCGGGAATGATGTTCTAAAAGGTGTCAATCTGGAAATCCGGAAAAACGAATCGGTCGTTATTATCGGTCGCTCCGGATGCGGCAAATCGGTCCTGTTGAAACATATCAATCGATTGATCAATCCTGATGCCGGTTCTGTTTATATCAACGGCAGTAATCTTGAGGAAATAAATATCAGGCAGTTGGTCGAGGTGCGCAAAAATATCGGGATGTTGTTTCAATCGGCGGCACTTCTTGATTCGCTGACGGTCGGGCAAAATGTCGGACTCGGTTTAAAAGAGGGCTGGCGCTTATCAGATAAGGAAGTCAAAGAGATAGTCGCCGAAAAATTGGAACTGGTCGGCCTGGGCGGGACTGAAGATGTTTATCCTTCGGAATTGTCCGGCGGAATGCGCAAACGGGTCGGACTGGCGCGGGCGATAGCGACCAATCCTCAGATTATTTTGTATGATGAACCGACCACCGGACTCGATCCTATAACGGCCGATATGATTAATGATTTAATCCTGGACCTGCATCGGAAATTGCATGTAACCTCGATTACGGTGACGCATGATATGGTTTCGGCCTATAAGATAGGTGACAGGATTGTCATGTTGTACGGAGGTCAGGTGGAGTATAGCGGCAGTCCTGAGCAGACAAAAAATTCCGGCAACGAAATTGTCGATCAATTTATCAACGGTCATGCGGTCGGGCCGATAAAAACTCGCGGAGTATATGGAGAAGAAGTTTAAAACAGCCTTTGTCTGCACCAAATGCGGATCGATTCATCCACGCTGGCAGGGGCAGTGCCGGGAATGCGGCGAATGGAACACGCTGGCCGAGGAAAGAATCGTCAAATCATCTTCGGGGAAAAGAAATAAAAATCCCGAGGTCGCACCGCAAAAATTAAATGAGATCGGTGATGAATATCTTCACGGGTACGAAACCGGTTTAAAAGAATTCGACCGGGTGCTTGGCGACGGACTGTTGCCGGGGAGTGCGGTCCTTTTAGCGGGTGAGCCGGGAATCGGCAAGTCGACTTTGATATTACAGGCGGCCGATTATTATTCCGAAAAGGATTTGCAAATTTTATATGTTACCGGCGAAGAGTCGCTCAATCAATTGAAAAAACGAGCGAGGCGGTTGGCCATTCAGGGTCGCAATATTGATTTTTTAAATCAAAACAGTCTGGATGAAATTTGTTCTGTCATTGAAAATAATAACTATCATATTGTTATTGTCGATTCGATACAAACAATCGCCAATGTCCATTTTGATTCGCCGCCGGGTACGGTCGGGCAGATTCGCGAAACCTCGGGTCGGTTAATCGAAATCGCCAAAAAAAGGAATATCGCCCTTTTTCTGATCGGACATGTGACCAAAGAAGGATTAATCGCGGGACCAAAAGTGATGGAGCATATCGTCGATGCGGTTCTGTCATTCGAAGGAGACAGCCGTTTTCTTTTTCGGATTCTGCGGCCGACGAAGAATCGATTCGGTTCCACTTTTGAGCTGGGTGTCTTCGAGATGACGGTCGACGGTTTAAAGGAGGTGTCGAATCCATCGATGTTTTTCCTGTCCGATTATGGAAACAGTCGTCGTTCGGGCACGGTTGTGGCCGCCTCATGCGAGGGCAACCGTCCGATTCTGGTCGAAATCCAGGCGCTGGTTTCATCGGCATCATACGGCACGCCGCAGAGAGTGGCGGGCGGGCTGGATAATAAACGACTGGCGCTGCTGCTTGCGATTCTGGAAAAAAGGGCCGGTATCCCGATGGGCGGTAATGATGTTTTTGTTTCCGTGGCCGGCGGTCTGAAATTAAATGAACCGGCTGTCGATCTGGCTATATTGGCCGCGATTGTCTCTTCGCTGCGAGACATCCCGATTGATAATAAAACGGTCTTTGTCGGCGAGGTGGGACTCTCCGGAGAAGTCCGACCGGTCGGTATGATCGAACGCCGGGTGGCCGAGGCGGCGCGACTCGGTTTTGAAAAAATGATCGTCCCGCAACAGAATGTCGAGGCTGTCGCCGAAGGCGGTATAAATATAACCGGCGTCGATTCGCTGGATAGTGCACTGGAGATATTGTTTTAAGAATATACGAGGTAATTATGAATAAAGTAAAAGTAAAGCTGAAACCACAAACGATGTTGATTCCGCTTCCGGCCGTGATGGTTTCCTGTGAAGCGGAAGGGTACAAACCGAATATTATAACGATCAGCTGGATCGGGATTGTTAATTCCACGCCGCCGATGTTATCGATTTCGGTCACCCCACAGCGGTTTTCACATAATATTATTAAGAGTTCGGGGCAGTTTGTGGTCAATCTGACTTCCGAAGATAATCTGAACGAGACAGATTATTGCGGAACTAAATCGGGTCGCGATGTCGATAAATTCGAAAAACTCGGTCTGACGCCGGTGAAGGCAGACAAAGTATCGGCGCCGCTGATAGGCGAGTGTCCGATTAATCTGGAGTGTGTCGTACGGCAGTCGCATCTGCTCGGTACGCATGAGATGTTTATCGCCGAAATTGTGGCGGTACATGCCGACAAAGATATTCTCGACGATAAAAACCGACCGATCATCGATAAACTGAAACCGCTGACCTATTGCACGGTCGCTCAGGAATATCGCGGTGGTTTGACAAAACTGCTGGCGCGTTACGGGGCCGCCGCCAAAAAGTGACAATGGATCAGGGATTATTCAAATTTGAATTACTGAGTTCGGATAATTCCGCCCGTCGGGGTCAGGTGACAACCCGACATGGCCTGTTTCATACACCGGCCTTTATGCCGGTCGGTACCAGCGGCGCGGTCAAAGCGATGACCGCCGAGGATCTTGAAGCCTGCGGGGCCGAGATTATTTTGGGCAATACATATCATTTATATCTCCGACCGGGTGAGAAATTAATCAAAAGCAAAGGCGGCCTGGCGAAATTCAGCAGTTGGAATAAACCGACCCTGACCGATTCGGGCGGCTTTCAGATTTTCTCGATGCAGGATTTGAATAAGATCGATGATGACGGCGTTACTTTTAAATCGCATCATGATGGTTCCCTGCATCGTTTTAATGCCCAAAAAGCAATTGAGGTGCAGCGTGATATCGGCGCCGATAT
>CAZJLX010000167.1:0-5988 GCA_964546545.1 uncultured Ignavibacteriaceae bacterium
CGCCGAAAGAACGAGGTTCTTAACCGCCTCCAGTCCGATAATCATAACCGCATGTTGAACCGATTCCACCTCACGTGAAAGTCCATAAAAGGCAGAATTGGTCAATTTAAGAACCTTAACTGACATAGCCGGATCTTCAGATAGAATTTTTGAGACATCGGAGACCGAGGTTTCCGGATCATTAAGTACTTTTTGAATCTGCTCAAAGACAATTGGCGGCGTCGGCAAATTTCTTATATTACTGATGACTTGCTTAAGTCTTTCCTCCAGCGAGCTTTCTGCAAGTATTGACATATATTTCCTTTCGCCATATCAAAACGACAATTTCTATACTAATGATTGCGTACCTCGATTTATTACTTTTTATCATTAATAAATTGAGGGGCCGGTTCTGCATCCTTTATATATTTCAGAATTTTACTGCTGTTTTGAAGCTCGCGTAATTCCGATTTTAGCCGCTGATGACGGCTTTTTAAATAATTTTCATTTTCATTTACAAGCGAGACATTTTTCTTGACCATCGTAATAATACTGGTAACCAGTTTTTTTATTTCGGGGGAGGCGGCGGCTATTTTAAACAACTTTTGATTTTTTTCGCGAAGCTCCGATATTTTCTTTTCCGACTGCAGAATCCGCTGGTGGCAACGTTCGATTTCGGTAAACAGGTCGAGAAGTTTTTCATCTTTCTCGTATTTTATCATATCTTTTTGTTTATCAATCAGGATATAAAGCGATTGATAAAAGGAATATTCCTCCTTGAGAACAAAAGCAATTTCTCTTTCCAGCTTTGTAATCTCGTTGAACTCCATTATTTATTATCCCCTTTAGACCGATAATGATAAATTATTTTTTGACTCGGTATTTTTATCGACCGTTTTATTTTTCTCAAGCGCCTGTCTTCCGGCCAACTCGGACCAGCCCTCAAGCAGATTGCCGATTATTTCTATTGAATCATCAATTAAATTGACATCCCCCGTAGCCTGAACCGTATTTAACTTCTCAATGACAAAGACATACAACCGTCCCAGTTTATAGGCGATTTCTCCCCCGTTTTTTTCATCGAGAGTTGTATAGAGATGAACAATAAACTTTTTTGCCTGCTCCAGATTATCATATCCGGCCGGCCGATTTTCGTTTGAATAGTTTTCCCGAGCCCGGCGCAAACAATTTAGCGCACCATCATAAACCTTAACGACCAGCTCAACTCCCGAGCGACCGAGAGTATCACCCGCCTGATAATTGCGAAGTTTATTTTCCATTGTTATCCCTTTATTTGTTTCCAATTGCTGTCAATACTGGCCAACTGCTGCTCAAGATAACTTCCCTCAGATTGATATTCGGACAGGGCCGATTCCATTGCAAGAAATTGGCTATATAAATCCTCCCGCCGCTGGGCCAAACGTTCATCATAATCTTCAATCTGTTCATTGATATCTCTGATCTGATTATTCAAAGCGGCAGTTCGTCGGGCAATGGTACCATCGATACTTTTGGTGATATTTTCCAACGTCTCGTCAAGTTTCGATCCAAGACCCTTGACAACCGAAATTGTTCCCTCAACACCGGATTCAAGCTGGTTTCCGGTCAGAGTTACTCTTAGCTTCAGACCATCGGTGTTGGGATTGTCTTCATTGCCGGCCAAAATCTGTCCGGTACCGGTTGCGTTTTCACCGTTTATTGTTCCGGCCACATCATCGCCAGTATGAACCATTCCTCCGGCCAAACCCATAATTGAAAAGCCGCTGTTGGCAATGGTGGTTTCCATTTCAACCGCGGATCTGGAGCCGTATGACCAACTGGTAAATTTCAGGTAACCGGTGGAACCAAGATCGACCCATTCCACATCCAGACCCTTGCCGCCGATTTTGGAGTCGGCATCGATCCTGGTCTGTATCTCACTGGCCAGTTCACTGCCGGAATTATATGTTTTTTCGGTTAGAACGATATCATTTGAAATCAGACCGTCAACTTTAAGCTTAATGACATTATTATTACTCGACAGCGTCAATGGCGACAATTCGGGGCTGGATATTGATCCGCCCTGAAAAAAGCCTTTGGTCGCCGCCTGACTGATCTCGATTTCATAATCGGTACCCGGAACAGTGTTTTCCGAAGTGGAAAGAAACTCGATATAGGGAGACGATGATGACCCCGAATCGGTGAACAGCTTTACAAAATCATCAGTATTATTTTTAATGGCGTCAATCAATGCGGAGGAATTGGCAATCGACAATTGCCCGTTCTGCCCGGTACGAATACCAATGGCCGAGAGGCTGTTGGCCACACTGCTCAAACCGTCGATTCTAAAAGTGGAGGCTGATCGGACGGTCGACTGAATAACCTGCAGCGAATAATCGGCAAAAAGAACACCCGATTCGGCCGTATCCTGATCATAGGTAAACTGATCGTCGATAAAATTCATGACGTCATTGTATTTGCTGACAAAACTTTCGACCATCTCCTTAATTCCGGCAGTATCGATTTGCGAGGAAATCGTAACCGATTCTCCGGCGTCGCTGACCTTTTTAATGTTCAGGGTCAGACCGGGTAAAACATCGGTAAATGTATTTGAATCAGCGCTGACAATTATGGGTGAGGTTTCTCCGCCAACAGAAATTTTGGCATCAGCCGCTTCCTGCAGAGTCGGGCCAAAGGCGGTTACCTGAAAAGTATCTCCGGCGGTAAGCGTCCCGGCGGAGAAAGTTAACCGCAGTCCGTCGGAACCGGTTCCGACAAGCTCGAATGTTTCATCGGCTCCGGTTACAAGAATCGATGGTAGTGGCGCACTCTGGTTGCCGTCATCCCAATAAATAGTGATATTATCTTCACCGATGGTTTGTGTTCCCGATCCGCCCACGGTAAAGGTGTATGTTTTATTGGTCGTCCCAGTATAGTCAGCTGTGGCGGCCAGTGAGACACTTGAAGTTGACGACGAATTAACTGAAATGTCTTCCGGATTATCAAAGATTCCGGTTGTGAAGCCCATATCTGTTCCGCCGGTAAGATTCATTGTCAGATTGATATCGTTATCCAAACCGGTTTTTCCCGAGCTGAGCATCAGCCGGTATGGATTGGATGAGCTGCCATCATTCAGCACGGTTGCTGTGATGCCGATATCGGCATTATTGATGGCGTCTTTTATGCCAATCAGACTGTTATTGCCCGATTCAATATTAATCGATGTTAAACTCGCCTCGCCTATCGATAGCTGAATTGTCCCTGTACCAAAAATAGTAGTCTCGGCATCATCGAATCCGTGTGACACCAGTTGATGATTCGCGGCCAAAGAAAGGACGCGAACATTATATGATCCGGTACCGATATTGGAACCGGATGTGGCAGTCAGTACGGTTTCATCCGATACGGCAATATCAGCCTTGTCAAACGAAGCGGCCTTTTTCAATTGGCTGACTTCTGTCTGTAACGCGATAAATTTAGCCAGAATGGCCTGGTACGCCGCCATCTGCTGGACCTTGAAATCTTTATCCTGTTCCATAAAGGTAACAGGAATACGCTCATACTGAATATAAGTATCGACAATGGAAGCAATATCCAGATTCGATGCCAGTCCCTGAATAGAGTTTATCCCCGGCATATCAACTCCTATGACTTAAATTTTTATCCACATTTTTATCGGAAATAACATTCCGATTATATATAATCAGCATAAACAAAGAGGTCTTAAACCTCTGCTTAAATTATCGGAAGTTTCTCTGATTTATTAAGTTATAACCATTAAAAAAGAAACGGGAGGAGACGAAGAGAGATGCTGAAATCAGGAAATTGGAAGCCGGTGGGGGGTGATTCCCCCACCGGCCTTATGAATATTAGCCAAAGAGCGACAGCACAACCTGTGGAACCTGGTTGGCCTGCGCCAACATAGCCGTGCCAGCCTGCAAGAGAATTTGATTCTTGACAAAGGTCGACATTTCTTTGGCCATATCGGTATCACGAATATTCGACTCCGAAGCCTGCAGATTCTGCGAAGCAATTCGAAGGTTTCTCAGATTTGATTCCAGAGTATTCTTCTGGAAAGAACCGAGAGTGCCTCGAGAAGTCGAAACCTCATCGATGGCAGCATCTATAATTGTTTGGGCATCCTGAGCACCCTGAACGGTTGTGACATTAATCTCAGAAAGAGATAAGAACATATTTCCCGAAATACCTCTTCCCAAAGATGATGCCGACATGTTGTTCAGACCAATCGAAGCGGTTTGACCAACATTGGCGCCGATCTGGAAGACCAGAGACTGATCGGTGTTGGAGATACTTTCAGTACCACCATTTGATGTCAAACCAACCATCAGTTTCAATGATTCATCCCGCGTAGCGTTATAAATCGTGTAATACTCACCCGCGGTAACAGCCGTGGCCGGACCGCTATTGAGACGAACATCAAACTGCGCGGCGGTGACATCAAGCAGCATATTACCCAGATCAACACCCTGGTTGGCGGTTGCCAGAGTAATTCCCAGTGTCCCTCGGCCGGTTTCACCAGTAGCCTTATTGGCAATCGTGACATCGGTAGTACTCTTGTAACCGACCGAACTGACGGTATTAGTGTAATTGTCGAAACTGATCAAAGCGTCGGTCCCTGTTAAGGCCACAGCATCAGTAGTCATATTCAGCGCGGCTCGGGCCGAATCGACGCCATCGATACCAGCTGAAGCATTCATCAATTGCAGCGTGTAATCAGATCCTTCATCCATCAGAGTGAATTTCACCTTATCGGTTCCTTCGGCAGTAGCCACAATATTGGCGACAGAACCATCAACGGTGCCAAAACCGCCTGAACCGACGGCACTGGCCAATTGCGTATTCAACTGCGTCACCAGTGCTGACAACGTTGAATATTCGCCGGCCGCAATCGCTATGGTCGCGGAAATCGACGAAGCCGATTTGTCAACATTCAGATCAAAACGTAGGTCTTGATTGGCCACACCACGAGCATCACTATCGGCAAATGAGAACCAGGCGGTCCCGGTCGCGGTCGAACTGAAGTTACTGACCGCCAATGAATAGCCGGCGCCGGAGTTGGTCGTTTCGAAGACGACATTGTTGGCCGCGTTAGTCGCTACTGCCACCTTGCCAATCAATTCGCCGTTGCTGTTGATGGCATTCTGCCAGGCGGTCAACAACTGGGCCTCGGTGGTTCCCGAGGCAACGGTTATACTGATTGATTGAAGACCGGTCGGAGATTCGCCATTTTCCTGGTAGTTAATCGATACAGAGTAAGTTCCGGCTTGACCATCTTCAGCAGTATTGGCTGAAACGGCACCAAGAGTAGCTGCCGAGGTAATCTGAGCGGTCGTGGCAGCGGTACCAAAAGTAAGACCGTTATTCCAGGCATCGAGAATATCGATTGAACCGGTCGTTTTGGAGGCACCGGCTGAAGCCTGGATAACATTAACATTATGAATTCCATCACTCAGATTATACGGTGTAACCGATGAGTTCAGCGAAACACCAAAAGAAGTGGTATTCAAAGTGGCCGTAGAATCGGCCGTTTTAGTCGCCGTAATTGAATGGCTTCCGGTTGACAGGAAACTCTCTTTAATTGTAACCTGCGATGAATTAGAACTATCAATCGTAGCGGTATTTGCCTTGGTTCCGTCAAGAAGTTTCTTGGTTCCGAATTGTGTATTGGCGGCGATTCTGTCAATAGTTTTAATAGCATTATTGATTTCAGCCTGGTCAGCTTCAAGCTGAGCAGTATCGTTGAAACCTTCGTTGGCGGCATGAATAGCCAATTCTCTCATAGAAACAAGCAAAGAGTTAAGCTCGTTGAGAGCACCTTCAGCAGTCTGAATCATATTGATCGATCCTTCCGAGTTGGAGATCGCACGATTCAAACCGGCAATTTGCGCACGGAATTGTTCCGAGATAACCAGGCCGGCGGGGTTGTCGGCAGCTCGGTTAATCTGATAACCCGATGACAGCTTTTCCATGGATTTAGAAAGATCCGTCGTCGTATTGAGCAAATTCCTG
>CAZJLX010000168.1:0-5956 GCA_964546545.1 uncultured Ignavibacteriaceae bacterium
TTCCAGAGAAATTCCGGAATCAATTCCAGCTTTCTGTTCGAAGTCAGCTTGAAATCGGGAATCCTGGCCGAATCCAGATTTTCTCCTACAATATCAATCGCTTCCAGCCAGCCGATTCCGAGACCGGCATCGCTCGCAATTTTGGTCGTCGGGACCTTTTGATGATCCAGACCGATTATCTCAGACGCAACCGTATCCAGAGCAACCGGATCGGGCGAGGCAATCAGAAGATTGGCCCATCGCGGCGTACCGGAGGATGGCCCGTCCCCTTCCATCGCCAGAATGCCATCCATGATTGTCAAGGCTGGCGTTTTAAGCGAGATAATATCGACCACGACCTGGGCAAAATCGGCCGATTTGGGATATTCTTTATGATAATTCGCCTTTCGAAATCCGGGAACCAGCCCGAACATATTTTTTATGGCACCGGTGAAAAGTGTTAAAACATGGGTTTTTAATTTGGGCAGGCTGATGATCAAATCAGCCTCAATCGCCGGTTTGGCAAGATGATAAATGCGTCCGTCAATATTAAATTTTTCCACCCCCGAGGCCTCGAAATTGACCAACTCTATTCCTTCACGGTTGGCCATATCCAGCATACCGGTATTTTCCCAGACCCGCTTGACACCCCGCTTGGCACCTCCCGGCGAATCACCGACTTGCACCTCTCCCCCGGCCCGACGAACGATCCGGGCGACCGCGGCTACGATTTCGGGATGCGTGGTTATGGCTCGGTTCGGATTTTTGGCCGAAAGCAGGTTAGGTTTGAGAAGGACTTTTTGACCGGGGCGGACAAATTTTTCGATACCGCCCAGCAGCCCGACAATATTATTTATTTTTTCATCGAGTATTTCCGGCTTGTAGCTGTTGCAGGATTGTATTGCCACCGTTGTCTGTAGATCATCGTCCATTCTGCATATATTACGTGCATATTTTACTAAATGAAACAAGAAAAACCTGGTAAGGATGGTTTATGTCAAGAATTTCCGGGACAGGCTAAAAGACTGACGATATTGTGCATTCTTGAGATTAAACAAATCCTATTTCCCGGATGACAAGACAAGAGCAATTGTTTATATTGCCCTCCAACAAATTATCGGAGCAAAAGTGGCCGAATACAAAATCCTGGTCGTTGAGGATGAAGCCGATATCATCGATTTGATAACTTATAACCTTAAACAGGAAGGTTATAAAATTATCTCGACCTCATCAGGTGAGACCGCTCTCGATATTGTAAAAGCCGACAATCCGGATCTGATCCTGCTTGATATTATGCTTCCCGGTCTAAACGGAATCGATGTCTGCCGGGAAATAAAAAGCGATACGGAAACCAGCCATATTCCAATAATTATGTTAACCGCCCGAAACGAAGATATCGACATAATCACCGGTCTTGAGGTTGGGGCCGATGATTATATCACAAAACCATTTTCTCCACGGGTTTTAATCGCCAGAATCCGGGCCATGTTTCGGAGGCAAAAGGTTGCTGTCGAAGACGATAAAGCGGCCTTTATAAATTATGGCGAAATTAAAATAGACACCGGGCGGCATAAGATATCTATCGGTGAAAAAAACATCGATCTGACATTTACTGAATTTCGGATTCTGGAAATCCTGGCTCGTCGGCCGGGCTGGGTGTTAAGCAGGTCGCAACTGATTGACCAAATTCGTGACGGTCAGCATATTATTACGGATCGGGCGATTGATGTTCAGATTGCCAATTTACGCAGGAAACTGGGCCGATACGGCGATACGATCGAGACCGTTCGGGGTATGGGATATCGAATGCGGGAGGAGAAATGAACCGTCGTACTCTTTTTTGGAAGGTCTACCCGTATACTCTGCTGATTATTATCGCCTCGCTGCTTTTAACCTCATGGTACGCCTCAAGCGAGATGCGCCGGATGTATTTCGATGAATTGACGCGCACCCTGGAGGAACGTGCCCGACTGGTCGATCGACAACTTCGACCCTGGTTGATAGCCGAAAATTATACCGAGATTGACCGGGAATGTAAAAAGCTGGGTAGTCTGATTAATACCCGGATTACAATCACAGACAAGACCGGCAATGTCCTGGGAGATACGGATAATGATCCGCAACAGATGGAAAATCATGGCTTCCGACCGGAAATTGCCGCCGCTTCTCGGGAAAACTTCGGCGCGGCTACCCGATTCAGCAACACCCTTCAGAAAAATATGCTTTATGTCGCGCTACCGATAAAAAGCAATGAAAAGACTATTGGTATTGTACGTACCGCATTGCCGGTTTCCGAAATCGGAGGTAAATTAAACTCGTTTTATACGCATGTGACTATGGGCGGAATAATAATAATTATCCTGGCGGCGGTGATCAGCTCGCTTCTGTTTCGACGAATATCCGGCCCGATCAGACTTTTGCAACAGGGGGCCGAATCTTTTGCCAGGGGTCAGTTTTTGCCGCGTTTGCCGATTTCCGATACCGAAGAGATTGGAGCATTGTCAGCTTCGATGAACAAGATGGCCGAGCAGCTTGATTCGAGGATCCGGACCATTATTAAAGAACGTAATGAAAGAGAGGCTATTCTGGCTAGTATGTCCGAGGGGGTCATGGCGCTGGACGAAAAGGAACGAGTGGTAACCCTTAATCGAGCCGTGGCGGAATTCCTTAATCTGGATATTGGTAAAGCGTCGGGCAAAGCAATTCAGGAAATCGTGCGTCTATCCGATCTTCATGATTTAATCGCCGAAGCGACCAAAAGCGCTGGTACCGTTGAAGCCGAAATCTCCCTTCCCGGCTTTTCCGAGCGAGTTCTTCAGGTTCACGGTACCGCCTTAAAAGATTCGAACGGCAGTCGAATAGGCATCCTGCTGGTCTTTAATGATATCAGTCGCCTGAAAAAACTCGAAAGTATTCGGCGTGACTTTATCGCCAATGTCTCGCATGAGTTAAAAACACCGATTACCGCGATTGCCGGCTCGGCCGAGACTCTCCTTGATAACTGCCCGGATAATTCCGACGATTTCAGGCGCTTTTTAAAAATGATTGCCCGTCATTCGGAAAGATTAAATAATCTTGTCGAGGATTTATTGCGCCTGGCGCGGCTGGAAAGCGAAGTCGACAGCAAAGATATTAGCAAAGTCAGGGTTCATCTGATAAATATTCTGCAATCGTCTATTCAATCATGTCAGGAGTTAAGCGCGGCCAATAATGTGGCGATTTCACTTAAATGCGATCAGGAACTGGAAGCCGAGATTAATAAACTGCAGATTGAACAGGCAATGATTAATTTGATAAACAATGCGGTCAAATACAGCGATCCCGAAAGGACTGTAACGGTTGAAGCGGTCGAGGATGATTCCGAAATAACTCTGGCGGTCAATGATGAGGGTTGCGGTATAGAGAGTAAACATCTCCCCCGTATCTTTGAACGCTTCTACCGGGTCGATAAAGCGCGCAGCCGCGAAGCGGGCGGAACCGGCCTCGGATTAGCTATTGTCAAACATGTCGCTCTGGCTCATAACGGCCGAGTCAGCGTGGACAGTACCGTTGGAAAAGGCTCTGTCTTCCGCATCCACTTACCGAAAAAGTAAAAAATCTTAAGAAGCGATTGTCTGCTTCGGATTCCCCTTATATTGATATTGTATAAAAATTAATTTGTTCTTAATAAATTCTTAACATTGCTGATGTTTATCTCGCTAGACTAAACAATTAACCATTTTTCTTTGGGGGAAAAATGACCGGAGCAACGGCAAAAAAAGTGGGGACGTTGGCAGCTGTGATTTTGATTCTGACAATTGGATTTTCGACGTCCGCAAAAGCGACTGACTGGTGGGAAAACATCAAGTTTGGCGGAGATTTTCGCTACCGCCACGAGACAATTGACAAAGAAAACAGCGATATCAGAAACCGGCAGCGAATTCGTGCGCGTATTAATCTTGAAGGAAAAGTTTCTGATGAGGCAAAAATAGTGATTGGTATATCTTCCGGCTCAAGTGACCCGGTTTCCAATAACCAGACACTAACCGATGCCTTTGCCAGCAAAAACCTGTTGATTGATAAAGCGTATTTTGAAATCAAACCCGGATTTGCCAAAGGGTTGGAAATACTCGGAGGCAAAACCGACAACCCATTCTTTAAACCGGGCAAATCGGAATTAATCTGGGACTCGGATATTCGCCCGGAAGGTATTACTTTAAATTATTCAAATCAGTTTGACAAATTGGGGCTTAAACTGATAGGATCGGGCCAGTGGATTCAGGAACGCAGTCAGAATAATGAATCTTATCTTGCCGGCGGCCAGGCTGTTTTAGACTATCAACTAAATGAAGAAAAATCGTCTGTCGCGGTTGGCGGCGGATATTTCTACTATGGTAATGTAAAGGACTTTAATCCTTTCTATGAAGCTGATAATACCTACGGTAATTCGGAATATACTACTTCAGATACGACAATAATTCTAATCCCGGGCGGCGAAGATACGACTATTACCAAGTCTCATTTTTATATGTATGGTTATGAACTGCTGGAGCTGTTCGCTCAGGTGAGTCACAAAATCAACGATATTCCAATAACTGTAATGGGTGATTATGTAACCAACGGCGCAGCCGATAGTTTGAACAACGGCTGGCTGGTCGGCATCCGGGTTGGCAAAACCAAAAAACCGGGATCGTGGGATTTCCGTTATATTTATCGTGAAGTTAAAAAGGATGCCGTTTTGGGTCTTTTTACCGACTCTGATTTTGGCGGCGGCGGAACCGACGCCAAAGGTCACGAGATTGGAGCCAGCTATCAGTTGATGAATAATACCACTTTTGCAGTTTCTTATTTTAACAATAAATTGGAAGAAACCGACCAGATTGATTATCAGCGGTGGCAGTTCGATCTGGTATTAAAATTCTAAATTTAAGGGAGTAACGAAATGAAAAAGGGAATCTTGATTGCCGCGTTTGCCCTGGTACTGATGAGCATGAGTATGCTGATTGCCGGGTCAACGATTACCATCAAAGGCTCCGACACTCTTGTCCGTCTGGGTCAGAGATGGGCTGAAGAGTACATGAAAATTAATAAAGGGGTCGTAATTCAGGTATCCGGAGGCGGTTCGGGAACCGGCATTGCCGCCTTATTAAACGGCGCCACAGATGTCTGTGAGGCCTCGCGCGATATGAAGAGCAAAGAGTATAAAAAAGCCGAAGAGCTGAAAATAAAACCTCATCGCGTTTCAGTCGCTCTTGACGGTATCGCAATTTTTCTGAATGAAAAGAATAAAGTGACCAACTTAAATTTTGCGCAATTAAAAGGTATTTATACCGGGTCAATCACCAATTGGAAAGAGGTTGGCGGCGACGATACTCGCATTATTCTTTATGGTCGTGAAAACAACTCCGGAACCTATGCCTTCTTTAAAGAACATGTATTAAACAAAGAAGATTATTCCGAATACACGCAGACACTGCCCGGGACTGCGGCGGTCGTAAATGCGGTTTCCAAGGACAAAAACGGAATCGGTTATGGCGGTATCGCCTGGGCCAAAGGTGTTAAGTTTGCGGCTGTCAGTAAAGACGAAAACAGCAAGTATATCATACCGTCACCGGAATCCGTCTCCAATGGGAGTTATCCGATTTCGCGCGATTTGTACTGGTTTTTCAACGGCACACCGACCGGCGAATTGAAAAAGCTGGTTAATTGGGCCTTGTCGGAAGAGGGTCAGAAAATTGCCGAGGCGGTCGATTATGTTCCGCTTTCGAAAGAACGGGCAATGGCCAATCTGATTAAGTAGATTAAGTATTGCCAAAGCACAACCTTTAGTTTAGGTTAAGTCTATCGGGGTCGCGGGATCGTCGTGGCCCTGATAGAATATTTATTATGATAGAGCTGAAGTTCAAACCGAAATCGAGGATCAAAGAATTTCTGGGTGAGAAATTCATAGTTATAAATGCCTCGGTCGCTTTGATAGCCATTATTCTCATATTTATTT
>CAZJLX010000169.1:0-5921 GCA_964546545.1 uncultured Ignavibacteriaceae bacterium
AAAGATATAAACTTGAGGAAAATACAACGTAAATTCGTTAATTCTCTGTTGATTGGAACATGATTTGCGGATTAGAGGGGCGAAAGCAGGAAAAAAGTGAGGTTTGTGTGTTTAAGATAAGAAAAAACCAGGGATTCACTCTTATCGAGTTGATGATCGTAGTCGTCATTATCGGTATCCTGGCGGCCCTTGCTATGCCTCGATTTATGTCCGTTTCGACAAAAACTAAACAATCTGAGGCAAAGTTGATTTTGAAACAGATATATGTCAATCAAAGAACGTACAGACAGCAGGGAAGCGGCTATTTTATTCCCGCCGGACCGGCCAGCGCCGCCAATCCGGATGCATTCTCCACAATCTGGGTGTCAATACCTGCCCCGTCCATATACACCTATACCATTGTTGCCACAACCAACACTTTTACGGCTACGGCTACATCCGGTATCCTTGATGATGATGTAGCAGTTGATGTTTGGACAATAGATAATTTTAATAATCTGGTTTGTGTTACTGATGATTCACAATTGTAACCTATTGAATAGTAACTAATATTGGCGCGCCCGAAGGCGCGCCTTTTTTTATTATCTATTGATGGAATTGAAAGTATTTGGAATTCAAGAATAAGTTTATTGTCCTGTTGGTTTAATCCCATAGAATATTTATGCAGAATGCAATATTAATCGCAAAACACAGTTTTGGCCGGTGTGGGGTTGTCTCCGATGATGTTGATTCTGACCGATACAAAAATAAATATATATTTATTTTCTGTTGATATTCAACAGCTTGGCTCAATTCGGGGAATAATGCAGGATATACTTTATGCATGGCAGACTATTTGCAAAAGTAGATATCCGAAAGAGAAAACTAATAACCCAAAAAACCTGTGGGAGGTTTAAATGTTTTCAAAGTTTCATAATCGCCAGAAAGGTTTCACACTTATCGAATTGATGATTGTTGTGGTCATCATCGGTATTCTGGCTGCTCTCGCTGTCCCGCGGTTTATGACTGCGACAACCAAGTCAAAGCAGTCGGAAGCCAAGGGTATCTTGAAGCAAATTTACACGATGGAAAGAACCTATCGTCAGCAGAATAACACCTATTGGGGACAGGGCACGGTCGGTAATGCTGGTGCGCCAGCTGCTCTTATGACCATTGGTGTTGAAATTCCGACGACAGCGATTTACACCTACACCATCACCACCGCCACCGCAACGGCCCTGCAAGTAGACGCCACCTGCGGTGTTCTTGATGATGATGTCACCGTCGATGCCTGGCGTATCGATCAAAATGGTAGCTTAACTGTCGTGACCGACGACGCCGCGGGTTAATAGCTGACCGAATCTATCGAATATTGGGCGGTCGTTTTCGACCGCCCTTTTTTTATTGCTATTGAAGAATGTAGCGGACTGAATTGACGGAAAAAATACGATTTTACAATCATATTTTTTCTGAATCGGCCGAAAATAAGAGAGAATAGACGGATATCATAAGATTATATCCGGTAGACTGTTAATTACGTTCTAAGATAAAGGGAGCGCCCGGTATGGTCAAGCACAGGCCGGATTACAACTATGTCAGACCGGTGGCAATCAGTCGCTTAACGGGCTGGATACCTCCTTTTGCTGTTTTTGCCGCCTTTCTGGCGCTTTACGTGAAAACCATGGCCCCGTCAATTTTCTGGGGTGACTCGGCTGCCTTTGCGGCCTCGAACTATATTCTCGGTTTGCCTCATTCGCCCTCATTTCCATTGTATACGATTCTGGGGCGGCTATTTAATCTGCTGCCGGGGCTGGCGCCAGCTTTTGCCTCGAATCTGATGTCGGCTTTTTTTGCGGCGCTGGCGGTTATGATGTTTTTTAAAATTACGCGCCGTCTGGTCGATGTACCTATTTTTCTGCCGGATGAATACAAACGATTTTTGGCTAATCGGAAAGCGGCGGAAGCCGATCAGGCGGTCGGCAAAGATGTCGTCATTGTCGATTATATGCCGGTTTTAAAGCCATTGCAGGCCTTTATTCCGACCCTGGCGGTGACAATACTGTTCGGTTTGACATTACCGGTCTGGCTATCAGCGGTTCGGGCTGAAGTTTATTCGCTGCATCTCTTCTTATCGCTGGCGGCGGTCTATTTCTGTCTGATCGGGACGATGGATGAAAAACGAAAAATATATCTGCTCGGTTTCTGGATATATGCTTTGTCATTTGCGAATCATCCGCTTTTGGCTCTCTGCTTTGCTCCGGCTTTTATCTATCTTGGAATAATAAATTTCTCGCTTTTTGGCAGAGCGGCCGGAACCTCGGCTGTTATCGGTACATTTTTTATTATGGCCTTTACGGTTTATTTCTATCTGCCGTTTCGTGCGGTCTTTGATCCGTCGATTAACTGGGGACGACCCGATACGCTTGATGCTTTTCTTGCCGCAATTACCCGATCGGGCGGTACGGTTACATTCTCCGAGATGATGAAAACGCCCGATTACCTGCTTCGTTTTAAGAATGTCGGTCTCTTTTTGGTCGGGCAGATTGGCTGGCCTTTGGTCGGTTTGACGCTGATAGGTTTGGTTGGTCTATACAGAATTTTGGGTAAAACCGCATTTATATTCCCGATAGCCATAATTATAAATCTGGCTATTGTTTTGTGGGCGGCTGATTTTAATTATAAAAACTATGATATGATAAACTACACCGCGCCGTTGATGGCGCTGATACTTATTGTCGGCGTGGCCGGGGCCATGTATTTCTTCAGACAAATTACCCCCCCGAAACATTCGGCAGTTCTGTTTACGGTTGTGTTGATTGCTTTTTCGGCTGTTGCCGTAGAAAAAAATTATATTCGAGCCGATATGTCCGAAGTTACCGGAGCGGAAATAATATGTCAGGAGGCACTCAAGGATTTGCCCTCCGGTTCCATAATCCTGGCCGCGGAGGATAATGTCCTGTTGCCGTTGTGGTATGGAGCTTATGTCGATTCGGTGGCCGAGAACATTGCGATACTCTCGCCCGGTGCCATGGTCAATACCGCGTATCGTAAACAGGTAACGATTAATTATCCGGATTTGGAATATCCTGCGGGATTCAGTGATACTCTGCCCATCAGTGCGGATAGCCTGGCGCGGGCTATCTGTTTGTTGAATCGGGATAAACGAAATATATATGTTCAGTACGGTGTTCCCGGAATCAGCCACCTCGAATTAGTACCGTCCGGAATTCTCTTTAAATTCGTTGGCGCCGGGGAAAAACCGGCTATAAATAAAGACTTTTATAACAGACATATTAAACTGGTAGAGCAGATGTTAAGCGGCAATCCGTACGAAACCAAAACGGTCGATTTCTGCGCCCGCTGGTTGTTTACGATCGGTGTTTATTGTGATCGACATGGCAGCGGTAAAATGGCCTGGCAGCTTTTTGATCAGGCGCTGGATATTGACCGGAGTAATATTGATATGCGTCTGAAACTGGCCGAGGCTCTGACCCGCAACCATCGTTATACCGAGGCATTGAAATTCGTCTCTGAGGCGTTGGATATCGATTCGCAAAATCCGGCTTCTCTTAAGCTGGGGCAAAGTATCGTTCGCAAGATGGAAAATGAGGTGGCCAGTCGATGATTGAAATTTCAGTTGTAATTCCCGTATATAATGAGGCCGACAATATTCCGGCAAATCTTCAACGCATGATTGACGCCCTCAGCATAACCGGCCGGGAGTTTGAAATCTTGCCGGTCGATGACGGCTCGACCGACAACAGCGCTGAAAAGATACAGGCTTTTTCCCGCGAAGATCCTCGTGTCCGTTATGTCGGTTACAGGCAAAACTCCGGGCGGGGTCGGGCGATTCGAACCGGTATTAAGGCGGCGCGCGGCCGTTATATTCTGACTATCGACTGCGACCTGTCGTACGGCGAGGAATATCTTCCGGCGATGTACCATCTTTTGCATGATACGCCTGAAATCGATTTTGTTATCGGTTCGCCCTATATGGCTGACGGCGGCACCGAAAATGTATCTTTCAAACGGCTCTGGATCTCGAAACTGGGTAACGTTATTCTTTCGTCGGCGATGCGGGGCAAGATAAAGACCTTAACCGGTATTCTGCGCGGTTATAAGGCCGAGGTGGTCAAGAGACTGGAACTGGAATCGGACGGCAAGGAGATCCATCTGGAGATTTTATCCAAAGCGCTTGCCTCCGGCTATCGTCCGCTTGAATTCCCGGCCATTTTGAAATCGCGACTGAAAGGCAAATCGAAATTTAAATTCAGGGCGACCGCCCTGTCGCATCTCGTCTTTTCCTTTTTCGAGCGCCCCTCGCTTTTATTCGGGATAATCGGCCTGTTGATGATGGCCACCGGATTCGGGGTCGGCCTCTATATCGTTTATCTCTGGCAGACGGGAACATTAAATCCTAACCGACCGCTGATGATGTTAATGATGCTTTTATTAGTCAGTGGCTTACAGGTCATTCTATTCGGATTTCTCGGAACGCAGATGGTCGGTTTGCGGAAAGAAGTCTATAAAATCCAGACAATTCAACATAAAACCTCCGAACAGGTGACCTCCCTTTCATTCCGCGAACAAGGTCAAAATCGTACCGCCGTATCGGAGCGCACATCGGATATTATCAATCATGCCGACTCAGAAAAAACTATTAATAATCAGTAATCGTTATCCGACAACGGTTGATGATATCGCGTCGCCGTTCGTACGTGATTTTCATCTGGCCCTGAAAGATAATAATATATTCGTCGATATAGTTACGCCTTATTATAAATCACCTGCGGGTGAAATTAGGTACACCGATAAGACTGTCCATTTCTATAACTGGTCGGACGGATCAAAGGTTATTTCGCAACTGCCTTTGTATCATCCGGGGACATTCCTTAAGATAAATAAATATTTTAAAAATGGTTTTCTTAAAGCTGATTTACTTTTCGAAAAAAATCAATATGACGCCATTATGGCACTCTGGGCGGCGCCGTCCGGTATTATCGCCCGAAAGCTGGCCAAAAAGTATGACGTCCCGTACTCGGTCTGGGCACTCGGTTCCGATATTAACAGCTATATCAAACTTCCGCTTGTCGGCCGACTGATTATCAAGGTTTTAAAAGAGGCCGATATTTTGTTCGCTGATGGTAATGAACTGGCTCAGAAGGTCCGGTCGCTAACCGATAAAAGCTGCCGCTTTCTGCCATCCTTCCACCCAATAAATATCGAGTTTGGTAATAATATCAAAAAACAGAAAATGTTTGTTTGTGTCGGACGGATTGAGCAAAGCAAAGGCGTTTTTGATTTATTGAAAGCCTTTAAGCTGTTTCATAAAAATAATCCTGAATACCATTTAAAATATGTTGGTACCGGGCGGGGAGAGGAACAATTGCGTCACCTGATAAAATCGTCCGGTCTGGAAGATAATGTCGAATCTTTGGGATATAAACGACGCGAAGAGATCAATTCGCTGATGTTATCTTCAAAAGCGGTTATTATACCCTCGCACTCCGATTCACTGCCGCTTACTTTCGGCGAAGCGATGCAGGCGCGTCTTCCGGTGATATGTTCCGAGGTCGGCGATATGCCATATTTTATCGACCGCTATGATGTCGGATTTCATTATCCGGTCGGGGATATAAAACAGCTGACCGAATTAATGCACCTGTTGGCCAATAATGAATACGAATTTTCCCACAATAGTGAAAATATTCTGAAAGAATTAAGTATAGAAAATTCGGCGCGAGCTGTAAATGATTGGCTGAGCGATATCACATCCGATAAAATAGAGACAAGGAAAAGTTATGCCGGCTGTTGAGGACAAGAAGAAATATTTCGATTTATACTGGACAAGGCAACCGATGGAAAAAGTGGATCCCCGTTCTCTTCAGCGGGCCGGTCTGGTGCGGAATCTGTTAGACAATAAGTCCGGTCGACTGCTTGAT
>CAZJLX010000170.1:0-5913 GCA_964546545.1 uncultured Ignavibacteriaceae bacterium
GCAGCAGATTTTTAATGAAGAATAATCCACTAATTGGCCGATAAAAGATAAATATGGGAACCTAATCGGAGCGAAATCATATCAAAAAGAAACAGATGCAAAGCCGAAAGGTAATATTAGTATTGAGGAGTTGCTCATGTCGAAGATGGAAATAAGCCCGAGAAAAGTAAAATCAGCCTTTGGCGTCATAATGACATTTTTATTTCTGTTTTTTCTATTTGCCGGATCGTCCATTTTGGCCCAGTCCGATGCCGATAAGCATATATTGGAGGCCAATAAGTTTATGGCCAAGGGTCGTTTTATGCAGGCGGTTAATGAATATGACAAGGCGCTAAGAATTGATTCGACCAATGCCAAAGTTTATCTTCAGCGAGGAATTGCCCGGGGGCGAATGAATAATCTGTCAGGGGCAATTGAAGATTTCACACGTTCGATAAAACTGGATCCTAAATTCGCCGACACTTATTTCAGCCGGGGACTAGCCTATGAGCACCAACTGGACAATAAATCGGCAATTGCCGATTATAGCAAAGCTATTGAACTGAACAATAAATATTCCTCGGCCTATTATAATCGAGGCAATTTATATTTCCTTCAGGGTATATACGATCCGGCAATCGAGGATTTCCAGCATGCCATAAGGTTAAGCCCCGATCATTATAAGGCCTATTACAATCTGGGAATTTTATTTCAAACTCAGGAAAAACATGATCTGGCCGTGTTGAATTTTACGCGGGCCATTGAATTAATGCCCAATCTTGCCCAGTCCTATTACGGACGGGGCCTGTCATATTATTTTCTCGATGAATATAATTCGGCCATAAAAGATTTCAGCAAGGTTGTTGAGCTGGATCCGACTCATAAATATGGCTATTATAGTCTGGGGGCGACTCTGGAGTGGAAGAAGCTGTATGACCGGGCTATTGAGTCCTTTAATAAGTATTTGGCCCTGACCGGTCCGGAAGATTCGGCTTCGGTTGCATGGTTGAATAGCCATATGGCCGATATTTATAAGAAAAAGGCCATTTATGAAGGAGATTCCGAACTGGAACCGCCTCCTTCGCCACAGTTTATTGACGGTGATTATAAACTGGAGATGAATAATCCCCCTGATAGCAGTGGCAATAAATAGTCGAAAATATTTATCTGTCTATATTATCGGCGCGATTATTTGACAGACCATTTCGAGAAACTCGCGATCGCTGTTATCAAAGGCTCCAGCCCCGTGCGAATCGATATCCAATTCTCCCACCAAAGTCCCTTTTCTGAATATAGGCAAAACAATTTCCGATTTAACGTACGGCGAACAGGCGAGGTAGTTTGACTCATTGTTGACATCGTATACAATAAAGGCTTTTTTGGATTCCGCGGCCTGGCCGCAAATACCTCGGCCAAAGGGAATTTTCAGATGTTCGGTCGGTTCACCTTCAAATGGACCCAGGATTAGTTCTTTTTCGTTTTCCGGATTAACGAAGTAAAATCCGACCCAATCATAGCCGGGTAGATTATTCTTCAACAGCCTGCATAATATTTTCAACTTGGTCTCTTTGTCCTGCAGACCTTCGGCTATGTGTATTATTTTTATCTTGAGTTGTTCAAAAATCGTAAGCTTATCCATTTTTTGAATCCTCCTTCATCTTTTCCCAGGCATCCCAGATACGCCGGATATGTGGGATCGTTATCGATCCGCCGACAATAAGGCCAACCGCGAGCGTTTCCTCCAGTTCATCTATTGTTACACCCTTTTCGAAAGCCTGAATCAGATGATACTGAATACAATCGTCACATCTTAAAACCAGCGATGAAACCAATCCCAGTAGTTCTTTGGTTTTTGCGCTCAGGGCGCCATCCTGATAAACTTGCCAGTCAATATTGTAAAAACGTTTTGTATTTATTCCAGCGTTCTTCATCACCAGTTCATTGAGCCTCTCGCGCTCACGGTTAAAATCCTCGGCTCTTTCCATAAAACAATATTCTCCGAAATTCAAAATGTTGCTAATAACATATTGAATTATTGGAATAATGTCACCGAAAAATATCGATTTTCCCAAGACTGCTAAATAAGGATAAAAACAAAATGTAACAAATAGAGCACTTTTGCCGTTTAAATTTATATTTTAAGAAGATTTTTTGTATATTACAAATAATGAATGGAATTCTATTTTAGATAGTAGGTTATATGTTTGAAGAGGTGGAAAAATATCCAAAAATTACGATAGTGATTCCGGTCAGAAATGAGGAGAAATTTCTGGTCAGAACGGTGCAATATTTATTAAATCAGCAATATCCGCCGGATAAAATGGAAATTATTATTATCGCTGGTGATTCGGTTGATAAAACCGATGAAATTGCAAAGACTCTTGTCGAAAGTGATAGCCGTGTCAGATTTTTTAAAAATCCGAAAGGATTGGCTTCGGCGGGAAGAAATATCGGCGTTGAAAATGCAACCGGTGAAATTATCACTTTTGTCGATGGTCACACTTATATTGATAATGATAATCTTTTGAATAGTATCGTGGAGCTGATGTCGTACAATAAGGTGTCGGTTTTAAGCCGCCCTCAGTTTATGGATACGCCGGAAAACAGCTTCTTTCAAAAGGCGGTCTCGCTCGCCCGGAAATCTACGATCGGTCACGGACTAGACTCGACCATATATACCGACGAGGATAAATTTGTCGATCCTTCCAGTTCGGGTGCGACATATAAAAAAGAGCTATTTGATAAAATCGGAGCCTATGATGAACGCTTTGATGCCTGCGAAGATGTCGAGTTTAATTATCGGGTCGCAAAGGCAGGTTATAAGTCGTATACATCTATGAGATTGGCCGTTTATTATTACCCTCGTGATTCGATGAGCAGTCTTTTTCAGCAGTTGAAACGATACGGTATCGGTCGATTCAGACTATTTAAGAAACATCCCGGGACATTATCGCCGGGGACATTGGCGCCGTTGTTTATCACGATCGGTTTACCGCTTTTACTGATTTTATCGATTTTTCTTAATTTTTTATTCAAGCCATTTCTGGGAATATTGGGTCTTTATATAATAGCTCTGCTCTTTTCATCGGCCAAAACAGCTATATTTAATGGTCCGAGATATTTTTTTATTTCTCTGCCCATCTATTTGATTATTCATCTTGGATTGGGATATGGTTTTTTTTCCGAATTTTTAAAATCATTTATCGGAAAAGGGGTCGAGTTCGGTTAAATCAGCGTGGTCGATAATTGACTTTTCAACCAACTCTGACATAATCTTCGTATTAGCATAATAAAATAGAATATTTATAAATATTTCGGTGATGGATTTTACGGCCGGACTCAAGCCAAAAATGAAAGATTAAGAATATACGGATAGAAGCCGATAAAGGGTAAGAGTTTAAGGATAGAGATAACAATCGGATAAAAGGTTTTAAAAACAGAAAAGTGTTGATTTTTTACCCGATTTATCGTAAAAAGATAAGACGATTGTTTTGGTTCCGGGTAATGAATCTGATAAACATAACTTGAATTTGAGGATAAAAAAATTGGAATTTAATAAGGATAGTTTACGTATTGATGCGGCTGCAAATGTCGAGCAGATTTGCAGCGTTATCTTAAAACAGGTTCGAGGATTGTTTAAAAAAGGCGGTGCCGTGGTCGGGATTTCGGGTGGAATTGATTCTTCGGTGGTAGCGGCTCTGTGCGCCAGGGCTTTAGGTCCCAAACGAGTGTTGGGCGTAATGATGCCCGAACGTGACTCGGCCGGAGAAAGCGAATCTCTGGCAAGGAAATTGGCCGATAAATTCGGATTCGAGACGGTTGTGGAAAATATATCGGCCGGTTTAGCGGGTCTTGGCTGTTATGAAAAGAGAGATGAGGCTATTAAATCGGTTTTTCCTGAGTACGACTCAAGTTATTCAAACAAAATAGTTATTCCGACTAATATACTGGAAAAAGAGACCTTTAACTTTTTCACGCTTGTTATCGAAAAAGATGGACAGATAAAATCAAAGAGAATGCCCCCGGCGGCCTATCTTCAGGTCGTGGCGGCTTCTAATCTTAAGCAACGCTTGCGGATGACGACTCTTTATTATCATGCCGAAAAACGCAACTGGGCGGTGGCGGGAACCGGCAATAAGGATGAACATATGCAGGGCTTTTTTGTCAAATACGGCGATGGCGGGACAGATCTTAAACCGATTGCTCATCTGTTTAAAATTCAGGTCTATCAATTGGCGGAATATCTGGGTGTCCCGCGGGAAATTATAGGTCGTACACCGACAACTGATACGTATAGCGCCGAAGTGACCCAGGAAGAGTTTTTCTTTGGTCTCGATTTTTATAATATGGATATGCTCTGGTACGCATTGGAAAATAATGTCCCGCCGGAAAAGGCGGCCAAAGTATTGGATCTTTCCGTTGATCAGGTCAAAAGAGGATATGCCAATATTGATCGGAAGGTAAAAGCGACCGAGTTTTTAAGAATGAATCCTCTCGAAATTAATGATATTTGATTTAGTCTCAGGAAAAGAGAATTAAATAATATAAAATTGAAAGGTTATAAAAATGCCGGATGTTGAACTTGCAGATGTTCGCAAAAAGTTGAGAGACTTTGTCACTGAGCAATTTCTGATCGGTTCAGATATCGAAACTGTCGATGATAATGACTCCTTTATGGAAAAAGAAATCGTCGACTCGACCGGTGTGCTGGAATTGACTTCTTTTATCGAAGAGGAGTTTGGGATTGCGGTCGAGGATAATGAGATGACACCGGACAATCTCGATTCGATTGAAAAACTGGTTAATTTCATTAATCGAAAATCAGGTTGATGGTACAATTCATAATTTATATTGAATCAGGCGTCCGGTATAACGCCGGTACATCGCTATGGCAATGAAATTATTCGAGTTATTAAAAATTGGCGCCTCGGCTTACCCTGATAATTTGGCGGTAATTCACGGCGATAAACAGATCAGTTATCGCCAATTGTATGAGGCATCACTAAAGGTATCCGGTTATCTGAGGTCGCTTAATCTGGATAAGGGTACAAGAATTGGCCTGCTTTGGGAAAATTCAGTCGAATATACGATATTATTCTTCGGCGTTATAAATTCGGGATATGTTCTGGTACCGCTTGATACTTCATTAAAACCGGATAAGCTTAGATTTATAATTGTGGACTGCGGTGCCGAAGTTTTGATATCTCATTCCAAATACTTTCGTAACCTGTTGCAAATTATGGAAAATGGCTCGCCGGTCAGGTTTCATCTGACCAACAAAATTGTCAAGCCGGAAGAGAATAAAATCAATAGTGCCGTTCTGGCGGATATATTAAAACAGGGTCAGATCGAGAAAGCCGATCAACTGAATGTCCAGCCGAAAAAGATACCGAATCTTGAACAATTGTATGACCGTTCAAAAAATTCGCCTCATCAATTGGCTGCGATATTTTATACGTCGGGCAGTACCGGTGAACCGAAAGGGGTGATGCTTTCGCATCGCAATCTCATCTCCAATACAATCGCCACCGTAGATTATCTTAAATTGACCTCCAACGATAAAATAATGGTAATTTTACCCTTTTATTATATCTATGGCAATTCCCTTTTATTGACGCATATTCTGGTTGGGGGGAGTCTGGTGGTTGATAACCGCTTCTTATATCCGGAAGTAATTCTCGACGCGATGGAGAAAGAAAAGGTGACCGGTTTTTCGGGTGTGCCTTCAAATTTTATTATCCTGCTTGGGAATTCGACCTTACCCGAGCGGAAATTCAAACATTTGCGCTATTTCACTCAGGCGGGAGGAGCGATGGCGCCGGAGATTACCGCTAAGCTGATGAGTACTTTCCCCGACAAAGAAATTTATATAATGTACGGCCAAACCGAGGCGGCGCCCCGGAGCGCCGTCGACTTCCCGAGTGATGTCTCTCC
>CAZJLX010000171.1:0-5905 GCA_964546545.1 uncultured Ignavibacteriaceae bacterium
AACGACTGCCTCACCCCAGCCCTGGAGATCGACACGGGAACCGTAGTTGGAAAATGATAATCGGGAACGGTCGGTTGTCGAACCTCCGAACGCCGCCGGAACCGCGCCGGCCCCAACAACTATGGCACCGGAATGATTAGCCGGTAAAAATGGTGCATGTCCGGTATTATAAATCGGAAGATCAAGATTTTGATAACCATTGCCGGCCGCTTCGACAACATATATATTATTTCCGACGATAGTTTTCACCAGGTTATAAATGGTAAGGTCCCACTCGACCGGAATCAGACCGGTGTCGCCGGTTGAGGCCGACCAGTTTGGTCCGGCCATCTGATGTTCGATTAACATGACGTCGGCAGCGGTCATATTATACATTGCGTTGGTCATGGCGACCGAAAGATACCATCCTGAATCACCCACCGGTGGTTTTAAGAAAGTCGGCGCCACTGTCACATACGATCCATAAGAAGCGCCGGTTGTTCCCCAGCTATTATTCTGGCTGACCAATTCGCCCAAAACAGCGGTGCCATGATTGTTATTATTAAAAGGATCCTGCGCCGTATAGGGAATCTGAATCCAGGTTGGAATGCTCGTCGGAAGATCATCATGGTTGAGATTCCAGGAATATTCCAGATCGCAAATCACAGTATGATTGCCGGTTCCTCCCGGAAGAGTCCAGGCATAGTTGGCATCGATGCCATCAACCGCGGCGTTTAAATAACCCTGCTGGCTTTGATAATCCGAAATCGGCTGAGCGACCGGCAACGGCATCGGTTTGGCCAGTTCCACTTCAGGAAGCGAATTTAATTTGTCGAGCCAGAGTTCGGCCAAATCATCCCTCGGAACCGATAAAATAAAATAGTTATTCAAATCGGAAATCTCTTCTTTGAGATTGCTTTGAGCGATGGATCTCATCTCATCCGCTCTGGTTTCGTTTTCTCCGGTCATTCTTAACCAGTGACCGCCAGCCTCTGAAATTACATCAAGAATATAGATAGCATCTTCCGTTTCCAGATAACCACCGATACGATCCATCGGCAATCCTTTGGATGACAATCCAATATCAAGGTCGTCAATAAATTTTACTTCGATATGACGATTATCATAGCCTTCGGCGATTGATGCTTTCGCCGGTTTTTGCGGTATATACCGCGATTTTAATTCTGATGCAATAAGTGAATTAATCAGAATTAGGGTAAGGAAAATTACCCCAACGAAAAACGCTTTTGAAATATTTCTCATGATTTGCCCTCCGGCTGTTTAATAATAATTTAATTTTTCCCCAATCTAATTTAACTACAGCAGCTTTGATAAAAAAATCGCGTCTTATCTGCAGACTTTCCCTAATAAATACAGGTTGAATCCTATTGAATTCATATAAATATAAAATACTGCAAATGTCCTTTTCGTCAAGACTTTATTAACGATAGATATATCCTCGTTATCGTTTTATGTCCCACCTGCCAGTTGCAATTAAATTATCGTCACTTCATTTTTAAAAAATAGCGAATAAATTACGTATATCGACCAATATTATCCGTTCCAAGATATCTTGTATTAGCTTGATATTATTTCATTCTAAATTATATTAAAACATTAAACACGAGACTCTGTGATATGCGAATTGCCCGAATAATTTTGCTTTTTCTAATTGCCTCTTTGAATTTTATCGGATGTTCGTCCGGTTTGGATAAAGATGGTTATTATCGACTTAATGTGATAGATGACGCCACCATTCTACCATACCGCTTTGTTGCTGTTGAATGGCAGTCATTCAATGCCCGGGAAAGTTGGATTCCGGTCGATTTTTACGGCCATGGCGAGTATGGAATATGTATTATCGGACATTCATGGCAGCCGCCGCCCGATACCGTTTCAGCCGTCATATTTTACTCTGATATTCTAAGAAAACGCGCGATAACGCAGCATAATATTAAAACAGTCCAGATATCTTCATCTTACCCCTGTGATCTCGACTCCGACGGATATACTGAATTTGCAATTGTCTATTATTATGATGATTCTTTATGGCTAGAGATCTTTCATATCGAAAAAGGAATTCTTCACAGGCAATTTCTGGCAACCGGAAAAGATATTGACAGCAATGGCTATTGGGATGGTGGTGTTACATTATGCGACGCTTATGACTTTAATGATGATGGAAAGGCTGAATTAATATTAAATGTCGATACCGGGTATGATTTATATCCTCGCAGGATTGTCTGCGTCGATTGGTACAATAATAAAATTCTCTGGGAATATAATCATGCCGGGATAATCAATGTTCATAATATAACAATCGATCCGACTGGTAATGGCGGTCGACCGATTATTATTCTCGGAATAAGTTCAAAAGGGAATGCTGCCGTCGCGCGCGATATGGATGACCGTCATTCATATGTCATTATCTTGGATCAAAACGGCAAAGAATTATGGAAAAAAGAAACCGGTGGAACTTTTACCAATGGCATGCCGGTGATGATCAACTACAATAACGATGATAGTCCGGATATTTTCGTCAGTCATATATATAGAGAAAGAACCCATGATTATGATACATCAACAGTTGAGGCCGGTTATATAGCGGTATATAATATTGAGGGTGAATTATTAGATAGTTTAAATCTGGGACCGAATCGGGTCGTCAACGCCGTCCAACTTCTTGATTTGGATGACGATAATATCAATGAAGTCTTTTTATCGATGAACGATAAAAGCATTATTATTCTCGATCAAAAACTAAATATCGTAAAGCAATGTAAATTATATACGCGGTGCAAGGTTTGGGATTGTCGTGATTTTCTGGGACTCGGTAATAATCAATTATTGATTGGTGTTTCGGATAATCAACTGATTTTAACCGATACCGATTTCAAACCACTAGCTGGCCTTCTTGAAAATTATGGATTTTCTTATGGTGATTATTATCTTTCGCAGCGGACCGGACAGCTTCCCCCATATTATTTGGTTCTTAATAATAGCAAAGCCCGTTATAACGGTGTATACGTTTTTGAAAAATCACCCTGGTATACAATCTTCTCCCGCCGACCGATTCTGGCCTTTATGGCCGCCTTTATTCCGCTAAGTTTAATAATCGGGATTATCTACCTGATCCTTACCGGTTTCCGGCACAAAAACAAAATTATCTCCGAGCAAAAGGATCGCCTTAACCATGCGCTGGTCGAACTTAAAGAAATGCAGCAGAAATTGATCGCCGCCGAAAAATATCGCCAGGCCAAAGATATTGCCGGAGGAGTGGCACATGAAATTCACAATGCTCTCTATCCCGCAATCGGTTCACTTGATAAATTAAGCCAGTTATTGGAGAAAGTCCGGTTTGAGGATAACGATCGACTCAATCGTCTTTTTGAATTAATCAGCAAATCAATCAATCGCGCCAATAGTATGACCGAGCTGGTAAGCCGTTATTCAAGACTGGAAATGGAGAAAAAGGTTGAAAATGTGATTCTTGATCAACTGATCCGGCAAATCATTGATGAAAATAGTCTAAGAATGAAAGAACTTGATCTGTCTGTCAGCACCGACATTTTATCTGATTACCGGATAAAGTGTTATCAACCCCATGCCTACTCACTATTTAATAACCTGATGATTAATGCCCTTGATGCCCTTGCCGGGGTCGAGAAAAGAGGCCTGGCAATTTCCGCTACCCGGAACAACGACGAAATAGAGATTATTTTTTCTGATAGCGGTATCGGAATAGAACCGGATAAGCTGCCGCGCATTTTTGACGCATTTTTCAGCACCAAGCCTAAAACCGGCACCGGCTTGGGACTGGCCATGGTCAAGAAGATTGTTGAATTATATGACGGACGGATCGAGGTTCAATCTACACTGGACAAGGGGACAAAATTTATTATATTTCTCCCGGAAGCCGATTCTATTCAAAATAAAGGATGATCATATACTGTGGAAAAAAAAGGTTGTATCTTAATAGTCGATGACGATGATTTAATCCTGGAAACACTCAACGAGTTGTTCGTTGATGATTATGATATCACGTCGGCTTCTTCAGGCACTGGGGCAATCGAAATTATCAAAGATAAATCCTCATTTGATGCCCTGATTCTTGATATTAAAATGGCCCAAATGGACGGTCTGGAGACAGCCAGCCATATTAAAGAAATAGACCCCGATCTGCCAATTATATTTTTTACCGGCTATCCGGGCGATTATTCCGAGCGACAGATAGAAAAAGATTATCAGCCGTTTGATTATGTCGTCAAAAACGAACGACCGGAACGCCTGCAAAGAGCGGTCAGAAACGCCGTAAAATTCCATCGTAATATTAAAAAGCCGGCCAATCTTGTGGAATTTGCCCGCGCCAATTATCGGATGGTCGGTCAGTCGGCAGTAATGCAGGAAATATATCGGAAAATCGAAAAAATTGCGCCGACCAACAGCAAAGTTATGATAGTCGGGCCTACCGGATGCGGCAAAGAACTGGTCGCCCGGGCGATTTATAAAAGAAGCAAACGCGCTGATAAGCGTATGGGGGTGCTTCACTGTAATCATAAACAGCCGGATCTGGTGGAATCCGAATTGTTCGGGCATTTGAAAGGTTCGTTTACCGGGGCCGTCGAAGATCGGGTCGGTATGTTTGAATATGCCGATGGCGGGACTCTGTTCCTCGATGAAATCGGTGATCTTGATTTCACAACGCAGGCCAAACTTTTACGGGTATTGGAATCAGGGGAGATACACCGGCTTGGCTCTTCCGAGATTATTTATGTCGATGTTCGTGTTATCTGCGCGACTAATCGTAATCTGGAACAGATGGTCAGCGAGGATAAATTCCGTGAAGATTTGTACTACCGGCTGAAGGGTGTCACCATAAGTATACCGCCGCTGAAGGATCGGCGTGAAGATATTCCTTTGTTTATCGACTATGTGATTGAAAAATATGCGATGGAGAGCGGTGAGGGTCTGAAAGTCTTTGAACCGGCGGCGCGAGATCTCCTTATTGAATATGACTGGCCCGGAAATGCCCGACAACTGGTTTATACTATACAGGCGTTGATGGATCTGTCAAATTCATCATTTATCAGTCGTAAAGATGTGGAAAAATACCTTTCGTTTTCAGGAAAGCTTCCGGATGAAAGTTTTGGCTTTAATGCGCAATTAAAAGAGATGAAGAAACTGATTATTATCAAGGCATTATCGCAAACGGAATTTAATGTTGCCGCCGCCGCCAGGATCCTTTCGCTGGATCGTTCCAATCTCTTTAAAATGATTAAAGAGTTGGGTATCAAAACCGGCTGATTTACCCCGATAAAATCATAAATTTGTTGTCATTATTACAACGGGTTGGACTTCGGGAACTTTGTTGTCGCCCTATTCTCTTGCGATACAAAACGATACAAAATATCAGATTGTATTAATTTCCGGCACAAAATTTTCTACAATTATTTTTGATTAGGCGCATCGAAACGACAAAAATCGTAATAGGAGGATGTTTATTCCAAATAATTGGGAATGCTAAATTAATGCTTATCTGAAAGTATCTCATTTTCTCTGCAAAATGATGAGGGGGGAAATTGTCGCTTATTTACTTAATAAGCACATTACCTGGCGGCGTGGTGCTCTCGCCGCCAGGCTTTTTTTAAAAATCGCCCAAATTTTTCTCAAAAGTCACGGCGCCCAAAATGGAATCAACGTAAAAATAACTCTGCAGATGAAAAGGAGCGTAAAATAAAGAGACTTCAATCGGCTGAAAATCGGCGACATGTTTGGCATGTTCCGTATCCCGGCCGATTTTTTCACGAAATATTATCACCTTGGCCAAAGTTAATGCATCGGATAATGACTGATTGACCGGTTTAAAGCGGCCGTCCAGCCTTTCCACAGGAACCAATTCAAGTCGGGCCACCGCCGCCGACATCCG
>CAZJLX010000172.1:0-5899 GCA_964546545.1 uncultured Ignavibacteriaceae bacterium
CCAGAACCAGATCAGCCCGATTACAAGAAGAAACCCGGCCAGTTTAATCAGAAACAGCCACAGCTCTTTTTTCACGGAATACCACCAAATAAAGCCAGCTTACCCAAATGGTCGCTATCATAATAATCAATGTTATCTGCCAGAAATATAGATGCATAAAATTGAACATTATCCACGAATAAGAACCGACAACCACCAGAACCGAAATCCGGATTATATTAAAAACCAGAATGGCCGGCAGGCCGATTGCCAAACCGATTAATTTATTGCGTATCGAGGTCGAAAAGGCGAGCACCGCGGCTATATAAATAAGCATTTCAAACAGACCGGTGCATTCATCGATAATTTCGACCGAAAAACCTTTGTACCAGATATTGACCCCGGAATAATTGATTTGATCGGAAAAAACGGATAATATCCCGCCGCAGACGGCCGCCGTATCCTCCATCAGCCAGAGCATTTTGTCATGGTACCGGGTAAAGAGCTGCGAAAAAATAACGGAGACAATTATTATCAATATTAAAAAGAGAATCACAAACCGTACGACGGGACGTAAGGCAGAGTGAGTCTCCTTTTTTCTCTTTTTCTCACGCCTTTTATTCATTCTGTTTTATTCAACTTTAAAGTATAGGAAATTCATATTCGGCACTTGCCTGAATATATATTGTTATTTTCAGTTGTCAATATGGCCGACGACTCAACGCACTTCGTACTGAAACTTTTGTCTTTTGCGTGTGATAAAACGGAAATAGAGATAGCCGAAGCCAAAGCCGCCGACATGCGCCAGCCAGGCGACACCGCTTCCGGCCGCACCTGAAATCAAGGCCATAAAAAGTTGATAAACAAACCAGAAACCGAGCAGAAATTTGGCCGGAAGATGCACGACCCGGATAAAAAAGAATATCCACATTAAAGTTAGAATCCGCGCTTTCGGGAAAAGCAACAGATATGCACCCAGCACTCCGGCAATCGCACCCGAGGCGCCGATCAGCGGAACCTCGGAATTCGGCCCGAAAATCACGAATAAAAAAACCGCCGCCAAACCGGACACAAGATAGAAGATAATAAACTTCACCGGGCCGAGATAATCCTCGATATTGTTGCCAAAAATCCAGAGGTATAACATATTACCGGCCAGATGCATAAAACCGCCGTGAAGAAACATTGATGTGAACGGGGTCAAAAATATCGGCGACGAGAACTGCGGTGTCAGTTCGGATATATGCACCAGTTCATACGGTACCAATCCATACTGATAGATAAATATCTGGTACCCCTGCGGACCTTTCAGCCAGGAGTACAAAAAAACGAGGCAGTTGATAACAATCAGCGAGATGGTCACGACCGGTTTCCGATAAGTCGGATTATCATCTTTTAACGGAAAAAACATTTCAATGGCTCAATATTAATTTTCGTCTGCCTTGACATAAAAGAAGCTGTAAACCTCGCGGCTGTTGCCGACCCGATCGGAAACGGTTATTTTAAGCTCATGACGACCGTCGGTCAATCCGTATCTCGGGTACGTTACGAGCCACTCGGTTTCGGGATCGAATTCCGGGATACAGAATTTGCCGTCAATTTCAACTCTGATATTCCGGTCATCTTCAATTCCGGATAAATTGTCGCTGATCTGAAACCGAATTCTCGGATACTTTTTAAAAACCGTCTTACCTCGCCCGGGAAATATCTTTTTTATCCGGGGGGCTTTATCATCGATTAAAACAGCGAAAACTCCGGTTCGCGAACTTGTTGCATATATATGATTATTCCCAATTCGGGAATCGATCCAATTCCATTCATTCTTGTTACTTAATTTATAAACGCCCATTTGTGGCCGGTTATTTAAGTCATCCAACAAAAATGACAAATCAATATTTCCTCTCAGCGGCACACCATCCGGAAAAATTTCATAGGCGTTGCCGACTATCCGACCCGCCTTGGGCAATCTGGCACCTCGCCGACTTACTTCAAAAGTGGCTGGCTGGTAGAGGTCCTCACTTTCGATGATCAGGCTGAATTCGTTGGACGACACCAATGTTTTTTCTCCCGGCGTCAGACCGGCCAGGAAAATATTAACTTCCCGACTGACCGATGGAGTATCGAAATTTTCATCATACAATTCAAGCCTGACAATCCGCGAGCTGATCGTTTCATTTTTATAATAGGCGGTAAACTGGTCCGGTTGACAGCCCTTCAGATTAATCCGTTTCGAGTAACCATCCTCAAAAAATATCTCAACCGAAGGGGGTGGAGTGTAATGCCTTTTCGACGAGGCACGAAACAGAATTCCACCATCAACCAGTTCATATTCAAAATTATACCGAAGCCGACTTGCCGGTTCGCGGGCAATATATAAATCGTTTTTGACCCAGCCCGATTTCCCGACCACTACCGTCTGAATCGCCATGACTCCCGACCGAACCGATGGCAGAGTCAGCATATAATCGCCGCTTCCGCGTACCATGATATACTTTGGATCGACCCTGACCCATTTATTATGGCCGCTGATTTGATAAACATTAATGCCTGAGATATCAAGATATCTGTTATCTATGTTGGCCATTAGATACAAAGTCGTATCATTAATCCACTCGGCGCGAAACAGATTTTCCACCGGAAGATAGACGAATCGGAAATTCAATTTTGCCGTATTACCGGCGGCATCATCGATTTCGATTCGCGCCTCATGTAAACCCAGACTGTATTCTGTTTGTCCGGCAAATATCCCCCCGGTGCTGTATTCGGAATGACTACCGTCAAACTCTTTACCGGCCGGCTCAAATAGTAAATGGCGATATTTCCTCTGGACCGCCAGAGGAAAATCATAAGAAAGATCGACCATCTTTGTCTGGTCATAATCATATTTCTCATACTTTACTTCATAATAAAGATAATCATCGATAAACAATCGGGCCGAGTAAATATTCAATCGCGGTCCCCGACCGCGAATCTGATCATAGGCATCGACCGCCAATCCAAACGCTCCGGTGAGACAGATCAGACTATCAATCCCCCAGCTGTTTTTATCCTGATTAAATCTCGCTTTAATATCCAAACGCCTTTCACCGTTGGAAAATAACGAAACCGAATCCTGATAAATAAATCCGATTGTTTTAAATGAGGGCGGGATAAAATCGTCAAGTTTAAAACCGTTGGTCAGCGGATTTAAAGGTTTGTTGTCGGGCGTTCGTTTTTCAAAATGGATATGAGGTGCGCCGAATCCGGTCTGCCCCGACCAGGCAATCAGTTCACCCGCCTTCACCGGAATCGAATCCGGCTGAAAAACGGCATCAAAATAATATCTTTCTTCCGCATACTGCTTTTGATTGATAATATTTCGCATTTTGTCGGCTAATCGAGACAGATGGCCGAAGACATAAATACGACCGTCATAATCCTTAAGATATAATCCTTTACCGTAACCGATATATGAATACCTTATCCTCCAGACATAACCATCCACCGGCGAATATATCTTACGCCCCTCTTTTCCCCCTGTTCGAATATCGAGCCCGCCGTGAAAATGCCCGGTGCGATATTCACAGAAACCCTCGAAAAGATCAATATCGCCTTTGACCGGCCAAATTGGCTCATCGGCCCTTACGCCTGTCATAATCGACAGAAAGAGAACTAATAAAGCGCCACTTATGGTCGATAACATATTCATAGTTAATGCTTTAACAAGTTACGAGGCCGGATGTTCAATGTCAAAATAAAATATTATAGAATTTGACCGCTTTGCAATAAGCAACTTGCGATTTTTTTAAATTGGCATATATTAACGGGTCAATTCAAGATGTTTTGTTTGAAGGAGTTTATTGATGTTTGCATTCTTAAGAAAACTGATTTTCCCAATCATTATTGTTGTCCTATTCTTTTTTGTCGCCATGATTATATTGCAATGGGGCGCCGATATCACCAGATCCGGACGACCGGAAGATTCGGTCGGCGAAATTAACGGACAGAATATTACTATTAACGAGTATGACGGCTATTATACCCGTCTATTGCGTCAGGAACAGGAGAATGTCGAGGGCGACCTGCCATCCGAAAAAACCGAAGAGATTCGTAACACCGCCTGGTCACAACTTGTGGCCGACCACCTTATAAACAAAGAGATTGAAAAATTTAATATTTACGTCACGCCGGAAGAGATATACACCTTCCTTAAAATGTATCCTCCCAAGGAAGTGCAAAAATTCTCGCAGTTTATGACTGACGGGAAATTCGATTATCAGAAATATGTCAATGCTATGGTCGCCCCGGAAAACGCACCTTTCTGGGCGCAAATCGAGGCTTACGTATTACCCGATTTGAAAAAATACAAACTCCAGGAAATGATCTTAAGTACGGTTCGGGTGACTCCGGCGGAAGTGATGGATGCCTTTATGGCCGAAAACGAAAAAGTAAAAATCGGCTATATCAATTGTAACAGCAGTCTTCTGGAATCGATCGCCCCCGAACCTACCGAAGAAGAGATAAAAACATATTATGACAGTCATAAGGAAGAGGAATTTAAACTTCTGAAACGCGCCTCGATCAATCTAATCTCGCTTGAAAAGGTACCCTCCGATAATGACTGGGCCGAGGTCAAATATTTGATCGATGATATATATGATTCGGTCAAAACCGGAGCCGACTTCGCCGAAATAGCGCGGACGTACTCGGAAGATAATTCGGCCCAAAACGGCGGTGATCTCGGCTGGTTCGCCAAAGGACGGATGGTTCCCGCTTTTGACAGCGCGGTCTTTGCGATGAAGGTGGATCAGATCAGCCCGCCGATCCGAACTCGCTTTGGCTGGCATATTATTAAACTGACCGGTATTAAAACCGAAAAAGAAACGCCGCGCGGCAAAGATAAACCGGAGATGGTCGAAAAACGTCAGGCGTCGCATATTCTTCTGAAAGTTAAAGCCTCGCAGGCGACAATCGATCAGATGTTCGCCAATGCCCAGGATTTTGTCGAATCGGCAAAAGAGATTGGTTTTGAGGAAGCGGCCAAAGAGTACAATTATGAGTTCAAAGAAACCGCGCCGTTTGTCGAGGGCGGATACATTCAGTATATCGGACAGAATGTGGAGGCCAACGAATTCGCTTTTAAAAACGGACCGGGGGCGGTCGGTAATGCCATTGAAACCCAAAATGCCTTTTTTATCTATTCCGTCGCGAGGCATTTTCCCGAGGATTATACTTCTCTTGAAGATGCCTCCAAGTCTATCAGGTCAAAACTCAAAAAAGAAAACGCGGCCAAAGTGGCCTCGGATACGGCCACAGTCATTTATGACGATATCATGGCCGGGATGACCTTTAAAAAGGCGGGTGACAAATACGGCTTTGGCGGTTACCAGACAACCGGACTGATTACGCGCGATGCTGTCATACCGGGCGTCGGTCGTGTCCCGGAAATAGCCGGAACCGCATTTTCTCTTAAGGGGATCAATGCTATCTCGCCGCCGATCGATTATGAGCGCGGCTCGATCATCCTGACCCTGCTGGAACATGAGGCGCCCAATATAGAGCAATATAATGAGATACAGGATTCGCTGCGCTATGCTGTCCTGCAGAAAAAACATCAGGACGTTTACAATCGCTGGTACACCAATCTGATTGACAGTGCCAAAATCGTCAAGGATATCGACCGCTTCTACCGCAATTATTAAGGCTATTATATAGAATGTATGACGGGGCACTATCCGGTGCCCCGTTTTTTATTAGAAATGTTATTTTCACGTCATAGTATTGGCAGGTCGGAATGTCCAAAGGACTTCCGATTTATTTAAGTGTCGGAGCCCCGCTTTCAGCGCGGATTCCGACCTACTTATCCCTGTCATTCCCGCGCAGGCGGGAAGGTGGATTCACATTTGAAGTGCAACGTTTTAATCCAAAAGAATTCGGCCGG
>CAZJLX010000173.1:0-5896 GCA_964546545.1 uncultured Ignavibacteriaceae bacterium
GTCCGATACGACGGTTGTACATCTTCCGCCGCTCGATTCATTAATAGATTACGCTTTGGAAAATCGACCGGAAATCAAGCAGGCCGATCTGGAAAAAAGAGGTTATGAAAAAGCGGTGCGAATTGCCCGTGGCGACTGGTTATATCCCAGTATCAATTTGAACACGACCTATGAATTATCAGCTTCGGCCGATAATTTTAAAATAAATGACGATAATCTTATTAAGAGCTGGAGCGCGTCGGTTTTATTAACTATCCCGTTATTCGACGGTGGTCGGACAATTGGCGAAGTGCGTAAGGCAAAAACAGATTATTATCAGGCTATTCTCCAAGAGGAGCAGGCTCAGGATAATATTCGTCTGGAGGTCGAGAAAGTATATGACAATCTTAAGCTGGCAAAACGGGCCCTGGAATTGCAAAAAGAGACCATTGCTCAGGCCGAAGAGGGGATGAGGATAGCCAATTTACGTTATCAATCGGGGGTCGGGACGCAGCTTGAAGTATTGTCCGCTCAAACGGCACTAACGGACGCTCGTTCTAATCTGGCGCGGGCGATATATAACTTTCGTCTGGCAAAATCATCACTAAAAAAAGCAAGCAGATTTGATATCCAATAAATAATGAGGCTAAGCATGATAAATAACAAGGCAGCTATATACGGTTTACCATTAATTATTTTACTGGTCATAATTTTATCAGGCTGTTCCGGCAGTGAAGAGCAGGAAACAAGTAATGAAAAACAGGTGATTTCGGTTAAGGCACAACTGCTCGGGCCATCCTCCCAAAAATTGGTACGTACTTTCACCGGAACATTGGAGGGTGAAAAGCAGGCGATTATATCGGCCAAGATAGCCGAGGCGGTCGATGAAATCGTTTACGGCGAAGGGCAAAGCGTAAAAACCGGTCAGGTCCTGATTCGTCTCGATCAAACCGGGCCGACCTCATCTTTTATGCAGACCCAGTCTGTTTTCCAGAATGCGGAAAAGAATTTCAATAAAATGAAATTCCTGTATAAGCAGGGGGCCGTATCGGAGATGGAATATGACGGCGCCAAGACTCAATATGAAGTTGCACGGGCCAATTTTGAGTCGGCTCGTCGCCTGATTGATATTCGCACGCCGATCGATGGAATCGTGACCTCGATTGATGTTTTGCCGGGTGACTTTTTATATCCCGGGGAAACGGTCGCAACGGTTGCCAGTGTGGAAAAATTGCGGATGAAACTTGGTGTCAGCAGCGATGATATAGCCTTTTTTGATATTGGCGATGAAGTTAATATATCGGTTCAGTCATCGACCATGTTGACCGGCAGTGGGCAAGTCACGGCTGTATCCCGTTCGGCCGATCCGGTGACACGGACTTTTAAAATCGAAGTTGAAATTGATAATGAGGATAATTTTTTTAAGCCGGGAATGTTTGCCCGGGCGGAAATTATCGTTGCCAAGTTCGAAAATATTATTACTGTCCCGCGCAGTTCGGTGATCATCCGAGATGATCAAAATTTGGTCTTTATTGCCGCTAATGGCGTAGCTCTTGCCCGAAATGTTGAACTCGGTGTTGAGTTTACCGGTTCTGTGGAAATTAAGAGCGGACTGACCATCGGCGATACACTTATTACGGTCGGGCAGAATTATATTAATGATGGTATGAAAGTCAAATTGACTCAAATGACCGATGGCGCTGGAAAGGAGATCGAACTGTGAAACTAACAGCGGTTTCGGTCAAACGACCGGTTTTTACGGTTATGATGATTATGGCACTGGTAGTCCTGGGGTACACTTCTTTTAACAAGATGAATATCGACCTCATGCCGAATATTGATTTCCCGTTTGTCGTCATTACCACTATTTACCCCGGCGCAAGCGCTGAAGCGGTAGAAACGGAAGTGACTAGAAAAATTGAGGATGCAGTCAATCCCATTGAAGGTGTGAAACATATCACCTCCACCTCTCAGGAGGGATATTCGCTGGTTTTAATTGAGTTCGTTCTTGAGAAAAACGGTCAGATTGCCGCTCAGGAGGCGCGCGAAAAGGTGGCGGCCATACGGGGTGAATTACCGCAGGAAATAGAGGAGCCGGTCGTCGTCAGGTATGATCCCCAGAGTGAACCGATAATTTCGATTACCGTTTCCGGTCAAAGACCGCTTCGGGAAATAACAACTTTTACCAAAGACAACGTTAAAAAACGTCTTGAATCGATTCCCGGTGTTGGTGCGGTGACTCTGGTCGGCGGCTACGAAAGAGAAATCAATGTCTATCTGGATATTGAGCGGATGGAGTCGTACGAAATATCCATCGATAAAGTGGCTCTGGCTCTTCAGGCGGCCAACCTGGAAATTCCCGGCGGCCGAATCGATGAAAACAAAGTCGAATATCTGGTCCGCACGATGGGGCGACTTGTATCGGTTGAGGATTTCAACCGAATTGTTATTGATAATCCTCACGGGCAGCCGGTTTATCTGAAAGATATCGCCGAAGTCGTTGACGGCATTGAGGAACAACGGTCGCTGGCGCGAGTCGACGGCAAACCGGCGGTGACGCTCGATATTTCCCGCCAATCGGGAGCCAACACGGTTAAAATTGCCGAGGCCATTAAATCCGAAATCGCCAAGATCAGAACCGAAATTCCGCCCGACATGAATATTAGTACAATCGTCGACAATTCCACCTATATTGAAGATTCGATTCATGAGATACTTGTCAACATTATTTTTGGCGGACTGCTGGCTGTTTTTGTAATTTTTCTGTTTCTGGCCGATATTCGCTCAACCATAGTCTCGGCGGTGGCTATTCCTACCTCGATTATTGCGACTTTTACTTTTATGCACCTTCTCGGTTTTACCTTGAATATGATGTCGTTGATGGGATTATCTCTGGCGGTCGGATTACTCATCGATGACGCTATCGTCGTTATCGAAAATATATTCCGACATCTGGATCAGGGCAAACCGGCCATGAGAGCCGCTTTTGAGGCGACCAAGGAAATCGGCCTGGCGGTAATGGCGACGACCTTTTCAATTATTGTCGTTTTTCTGCCGGTAGCCTTTATGGGTGGTATTGTCGGTCGCTTTTTCTACCAGTTCGGCATGACGGTCGCCTTCGCAGTGGCCGTATCACTCTTTGTCGCCTTTTCGCTGACGCCGATGCTGTCATCCCGCTTTCTGAAAAAGGAGGGGGAAAGTGACGTACCGCCTCGGTTTGCACCCTTTCGGGCGATATGGAAATTTTACCGGTTGATTTTAAGGATAATCAGTCCCTGGAACATATTTTTCAATAAGGTTAATGTCTGGTATAAAAGTATTCTCGGATGGTCGCTCAGGCATCGTTTTTTGGTTACTGTTATGGCGACTGTTTCGTTTATTTTTGCCTTATTCCTCGGCAGTTTTGTCGGGACGGAGTTCATGCCTCAAACCGATCGCGGCGAAATTCGAATAAGTGTTGATACTCCTCCCGGTACGGACTTACAAACCACTTCGGAACGTATGCTGCAGATGGAGAATATCCTTCGAAGTTATAAAGATGTAAAACTGATTTTCACGACCATCGGTTCCGGTCAGAATCCGGTTAGCAGTGGGCGAATTTTTGTTAAATTGATTGATAGCGAATTACGAGATATATCGGCCTTGTTGTTAATCGATACGATCCGGGAAATGCTTGCCGTTGTCCCAGGAGTGGAGTATTCCATAGGTTCCGGCGAACATGAAGGGCCGGGTGGCAAGCAGGTTGAAATTTCAATACGTGGGCTTGATATTGATATCGTGACTGAATTAGTGCATAAAGTCGAAGATATTTTTGATCAAACGATCGGAACGGTCGATATCAGCAATAATCTCGAAGAAGGCAAACCGGAGTTGAGAATCAATCTGGATCGTGGTTTAGCCAATGATTTGGCGCTGAATGTTTACAATATCGCTTCGACCGTGCGTAGTTTTATCGATGGTCAGGTTGTTACCCGCTATAAGGATGGTGATGAGGAATATGACGTTCGTATCCGCCTGAAAGAAACGGAACGATCCGATGCGGCCGATATCGGACAGTTATTAGTCGCCAGCAATAAAGAGATTTCGGGACGAAGGTCGTTTTTGGTGCCCTTATCACATGTGGCCACTATAGAGAAAGCCTCCTCTATCGGTCGATATAATCGTTATGATCGATTACGAGAGGGTAAGGTCTCCAGTAATGTTTCTTCGAACGTATTTTCAGGATCCGTACTGAATGAAATTATGGCGAAAGTCGCAGATATTGATGTGCCGCCCGGTTACAGCATTAAAGTTTCCGGTACAGGCGAGATAATGGAAGAATCATTCCAGAATATTTATGTGGCGCTGTTTTTAGCCATAATTTTCATCTATCTTCTGCTCGCCTCTCAATTTGAGTCGTTCTTTGATCCGTTTTCGATTATGTTTTCACTGCCGCTGTCACTGATCGGTGCCATTGTGGCTATGCTGGTATCCTCCAGCTCTATGTCTCTCGTATCGATGATAGGAATTATCCTGCTGATGGGTCTCGTAACCAAAAATGCGATTTTGCTAATCGATTTTATTAAACAGAAACGGCACCAGGGAATCAGTAGAACGGAAGCGATATTGATCGCCGGTCCGATCAGACTGCGACCGATTTTGATGACCACTTTTGCCATGATATTCGGTATGCTGCCTCTGGCTCTGGGGATTGGCCCGGGTGCCGAGTTTCGTGCCCCGATGGCGCGGGCGGTCATTGGCGGACTGATTAGCTCAACATTATTGACATTGGTGGTTGTGCCGATTATCTATACTATAATAGATGACGTAATCGCTTTCTTCCTTGGAAGAGAGACGACACAACTGGAGACGGAAGGATCCGAAGGTGTCGAAAGTATTGGCTGAAAAAGGCAGTAAAGTCGATAAGGGACGGTTGGTCGCCGACTTTCTATCCGGCGAGGGAACGATCAGCAAATATCTGTTCTCGCAGAATATAAGGGAAGTTGCCCGTAAAGATATTTCGCCCTCGATTGACCGTAATCTTTTATGCGATATTCTTGAGAAACAGAATAAGAAATTTAAGGCCAAATCCAGAACATTCGAATCTATCAACCGATTACGGCTGGACAAGACCGTGTGTATTTTTACGGGACAGCAATCCGGTCTTTTTGGCGGCCCGTTATATACTCTTTACAAAGCGATCGATATAATCAAACGGGCCGAAATTCTGACCCAAAAACTGGCCCGGCCGGTCGTTCCTGTTTTCTGGATCGCGGCTGATGATCATGATTTCGAGGAAATCAATCATACCTGGTTTATCAATCGTGAAGGAAAACCGGAACGAATCGTTTATGATTCTCCGCCTGATGTAGCTATCCCGGTCGTTGATATATGTTTTGAAGAAAATGATGACTATCAAAAATTAAAAGTGCAGACCGAGGCCGCATTTGGCGGCACCGATTTTTCCGAAGAACTTTTAAGTCGATTATTTGCCGCGCATGCGCCGGGGCTCTGTTTCAGTCGGGCCTTTGGTCAGTATATGACCGATATTTTGCCTGATCTCGGACTCATTTTTTTCTGCCCGGCGGATAAAGAGGCAAAGAACTTATCCAAAGATTTCTTCAAACAGTTGGCGGAGCGATTCTTTCAATTTAAACCTGTTCTTGAGGAAACGGTGTCATCGCTTGAAAATGACGGCTATCATATTCAGGTCCAAAAAAAACCGACAGCGCTTCATCTGTTTTATAATGATCCGGACCGTAAACCGATTCATTACCTGGACGAAACTTTTCATCTTGAGAAAAAACGGCTGGCCCTCCCGGCCATGTTGGATATAATCGAACGCAATCCTGAGAAGTTTTCTCCCGATGTGCTGACTCGTCCATTGTGGCAGTCATATCTCTTTCCTGTCCTGGCGCAGACCGGCGGGCCATCGGAA
>CAZJLX010000174.1:0-5860 GCA_964546545.1 uncultured Ignavibacteriaceae bacterium
GGCAGGACATGCGGCTCTGGACCGTAGAATCGGGGTTCGAATCCCTGTCTCCCAGTATTCATTGTAAGTGGGTGTGCCGCATGTTGATACGCGTACATTTTTGGTGCTGTGCCAATCCAGGGTCTGGAAAAATAGTATAGAAGAAATTCCATTAATACAATTTTAATATCTCGCTCAATAACGCAACATTCCACAGCAAAGAACATTTTTTCTATAATATAAATTGTTTCATTCCTCTTTTAGTTTCAATATTTTACTGATTTTTTGTCGCTAACCGCCAAAATATGTCGGAGTATTTGGAATTTGCGATTATTAGTTCTATATACATTTTATCCCCAACCAATTATATGGTGTTATATGGATATTGAAGGATAGTATTTACTACCATTATTTTATCAAATTTAGACATAGTCGTCATCTTTATGGCACGAAATTAGATGTCAAAATCATTTCTACTTATTTCATGATAGCTTACAGCGATACGGCTTCGATCCTATGAAAACGCAGTTGAATTAAACCCTAATTTCAGGCCATCGGTGGAAATAATTATCCTCGGAAGATATAAAATACGATAACAAACCACGCAACTGGAGGTGATGATTTCATTAATGGCTTTTAAAATTCGGCGCAAAACGATGAATTTTGATTTCTTGTATATAGATATCTAAAAAAATTTCGATATAAATGTATTTTTTCGCTCCCAAATCTGAATAATACAGTCTTTAAGCCTATTTGCCGCTTGTTTTTTTCGAGATTATATTTTATATTTTTAAAGAAAAATATATGATAGGTATATCTTATTTTACTAATCGTATGCCTGAAAACCGTGCGCAAAAAACAGAATATCAGAAAAGACAATTTAACAGGAGGTCTTGGTATGACGACTTTTCTAATGAGAAGTAAATCATCAACGACCATCGCCCTGCTGGTATGTTTATTTATTTTACCGGTCGTGGCAATTGGTCAGACATGGCTTGATCCATGGCAAAACCGACGACCTGTCGAGGTTACCAATCCCTGCGGGGATCCTCTGACCGATTACCAGGTTTCCATTGAGCTTGATAATAGCTTCGATTTCAGTGCCGCTTTGCCTGATGGCAGCGACATCAGGATGACTCTTGATGACGGTGAGACGCTGATCGATTGTATGGTTGAAACCTGGGATCCGGGCGCCGAAACGGGAACAATATGGTTTAAGGCGCCAAATCTTCCTGTTGCCGGGGCCATATTCTATATGTACTATGGAAATCCATCACCTTCCGGCACGGAGATCGTGGAAGTTCCCCCGGTCGGACCGTGGGATAGGCAGTCGACTAATATCGTGCCGATCGGTGATCCGGGTGCGGGTGAATCGCTTTTGGGTGAAAATATGGTCTATGATGATGTTACCGGTCACTACTGGCTGCTTTTTGCGGCCTACCGCAGTGGCCAGCAGGTCGGACTGGTATATTCCGATAATCCTGATGACCCGACCTCATGGTACTGGCATGGTATCGTGGTTAACAATGCCAATGCCCCGCACATCATAGAACATGACGGAATATGGTATATCTTTTACGCCGATCGGACCATTGGCCCGCCCTATCCCATTTCGGTTGATACTTCATCAAACATTGGCGGTCCCTACGCCCGGGCGGCAACTGTTCTGACGGTAACCGAACCGTGGGAGGCTTTTCGTGTTGACGAACCGTACGTCTTTCAACGTAATGACGGCAAATGGATATTAACTTATATGGGTGACATCGGTTCGGCAACAGAACAGGTCGGTTATGCCGAAGCCGATGATATTTTGGGTCCCTATACAAAATTTCCCGGCAATCCCTGTCTGGCCTTTGGCCCGCCGGGATCATTTGATGCCGGGACCATAGCAGATCCATGGGTGGTAGAATTTTATGGCACTTATTATATCGGTTATACTGTCAGCCCAACATCTTCAAGTCCATGGCAAACCGCTGTTGCGACCACTACCGATTGGTTAACCTTTACCAAGCTGGGCGTTATTCTTAGTCTTGGTGGACCGGGCGACTGGGATGAACGCGATGCTTTCAGGGGGGCGATTACCCGTTTTGGGGATACATATTATTTCCCGTACACAGGGCATCGTACCAGCGGCGGCTATATAATGGGTATGGCTACCCAACCGGCCTTTATGGAGCAACCCGTAAATAATCCTGGAGATGTTTTTGAGTTTATTGATACCTTCGATGATGATCTAAGTCAATGGGTTGTCACCTATTCAGGGAGTACACCCGGCGCTTCAGCGACCGTCAGCGGCGGCCTTTTAAACATGACAGCAGTATTAAATAACTATGTCCAAATGCGGGCTAATACGACCATTGGCACCGGGACATTATTGGAAACCTATGCCAGCCATCCCGATGCCGGATTGAACCCCGGTTCGACGGAAGGGAATTCTGCCGCCGAAGTCGGATATAAGCCGGTCGATATGGGTTGGACCAATGTCATGAGAATAGCAGATTGGCCGGATTTACAATATTATGCCATGCAAGCCTCGGCCGGCGGTACAACTTCAGGCTATGTCCCTACTGACGTTGAATTTGATGCCGATTGGCATACTTATGGCGTGTACCGAACCAATGATGATTCGGTTAAATTTCAGGTTGATAATAGTCCATTCAATTCTTTAGGTCCTCCTTATGTTCCGACTATCGATATGTATCCTTGGTTTATGTCATACGCCCGCAACACCGCCACGCAGAGTCGATTTGATATAGACTGGATCCGCGTGCGTAATTGGTGCGGCGCTGATGCCGTTGCCACGGTCGGCGAAGAGGATCTAACAGGAGGGGCCATTTCAGGGTCGGTATTCGCCGGGACCGAAGGTCTGCATGGTGTCTATGTCGATCTCTATAATTCAACTGATGTTTTATACCTCAGGGCAATAACTGATGAAAGCGGCGCCTATAATTTCGGCACTCTTCCGGCAGGTGACTACACTGTCTCGGTTCAATTCCCGATGGGCTTTGGGCCGATCTCCGATCAATCGGTACCAATTACCGTTTCCGGTGGTCCGGCTATTGTTGATTTCGAGCTGACTGTAATTGCCTCCGGTTCGGTTACGGATTACTGGTGGTGGGGAAGGCAGTTCACGGCCATCAATTCCGGGACGCCTCTTTTCTTGGGAATTACTCTTGAAGATGTCGAGAATTACTGCAGTGATATATTCAACGGCTACTACGGGCGGGATGACGGTTACGAAATACAGATTGAAGGCGTAACCTATATGGATGATCCGCCACGACCGCTGAATTTCGATGATATTGTACATATCTTCCTGGATCCTCCTGATGGTACGACAGCATCAACAATCAGACGGCATTTGTTAACAGTTATGTTTAATATAGCCGCGGAACGTCTCAGCCAATTAGCTATCGTAAGTGCTGATGGTGTTACGGCCAGTCAGGCTATTGCGTATTATGCCAATCGTTATCTGACCGACGGTTCCAATGACTGGGCCATCTGGTACAATCTGTCGAAGATTCACCAAGGCATAGCAATCCCGGCCGGACAGGTACCTTTGGCGGCCGTTAATGTCATGTACGGCGGATATGGCGATGTCGCTCAACCCGCCACCATAGCCTGTCCCGGCGATGTCGTTGATGTAACCGTCTGCGGTCTGACAGAAATTTGTGTCGACCTGGTTATTGAAAATTATGGTGTCGTCACTGTTGACAGCGGTGCCGCTTGGGCCGGTAATCAACTCTGCTTCACACCCGATGCCGATTCGCTGTTCACCTTCCATGTGGTGGCAACCTCGGCCGAACCGGCCTATGATCAGGCCGAATGCGACATATCGATCAATGTCAATTTTGTCGGCTCACCGGAGATAAGCTGTCCCGGAAGTCCGGTTGATATCTTTATCTGTGAGGCGGGTGAAGTCTGTATACCGCTGGAGGTTACCAATTATAATACGGTCAATGTTTCCTATGGCAGCTGGGCAGGAGATCAATTATGTTTCACCGCTGACACCGTCGGACTCTATTCCGTCGATGTCGAAGCGATCAATGATTGTGATACCGCCGACTGTACTGTAAATGTCAATATTACGATTGGTGGTCCGGTTGAACTGACCTGCCCGACTGAAATCATTGAAACCGTAATCTGTACTGCGGGCGAGGTCTGTATCGACCTGCCGATAAGTAATTATAATAATATCGTCCTGAATTTCGGTACGTGGGCTACGGAAGAAGTATGTTTCAATGCCGATACGACCGGATTGTATCATATCGCCCTCTCGGCCATGAACGACTGCGATACGGTCGATTGTGACATCTACGTTTCAGTGGCAATCGGTGCGCCGGTCTTAATTTCCTGTCCGACCGATACTCTTCATATTGCAGCTGGGACAGGAGAACTCTGTGTCGATCTTCCGATCAGCGGTGCGACTTCGGTGGAGGCCGGTGATGCGGTTTGGGCGGATGATTTACTCTGCTTCAGCGTAACAGCTTCGGGCATATACGAATTTGCGGTAACCGCAACCAATCCGTGCGACGAGGATAACTGTCTTGTTATTGCCGACGTCGAAGTTGTCGAGATTGCTTCTCTTCACGGAACTGTTACCGGAGACGGAGCCCCGCTACGCGGTGTTTATGTCAACCTGCTCAATTCGGTTGGTGATCCGTACGACGGAACAACTACCGACGAGTCCGGTTACTATCGATTCGACGATATTCCCAATGGTGACTATATTGTCGACCTCGGATTGCCGCTTGGATTCGCTCCGGTCAGTCCGCCGACAGTTCCGATGACGCTGGCGGCACCCGATATCGTTCTCGACTTTGACTTAACTGATATCACTTCAGGATCGATCACCGATTACTGGTGGTGGCTTAATCAGTTCAACGCGATTCGTAATGGCTCGCCGCTGTTCCTTGGAATTACGCTGGAGGATACCGAAAACTATCTCAGCCTGATATTCGAACATTTCTACAACCGAGATGATGCTTATGCGATTCAGATTGAAGATTTAACTTTCGCAGGTGAACCAGCGGCTCCGCTTGATTTCGACGATATCATCAGGATTTATCTGGATCCGCACGACGGTACCAACGCCTCCACGGCGCGACGGCATATCCTGCCCATCCTGCTGAATATTGCGTCCGAACGGATGAGTCAGAATCGTGTGGTCAGCAGCGATGGAGCAACCGCCAGCCAGGCGATTTCATATTTCGCCGATTGGTATAACAGCAGTCCGAATGACTGGCAGCTCTGGTTCTATGCCTCACGGGTACATCTCGGTGTTACTCTGCCGGCCGGTGTGATTCCTCTGTCAACTCCGAATGTCATGTTTAAACCTGAATCGGGCAATGATGCACTGATACCGGATGAGATTGTCCTGTATCAGAACTATCCCAATCCGTTTAATCCGAATACTGAGATCAAATTCAGCCTGCCGCAGGCGGACGATGTCAGGCTGGAGATATTCAATATCATGGGTCAGAGAGTTGCGACGCTGGTTGATTCACGATTCGAAGCCGGATATCATTCGGTTCTCTGGGATGCCGGTGATGCTGCCAGCGGCGTTTATTTATACCGGATCAAAGCCGGGGAGTTTGTAGATACGAAGAAGATGATACTCCTGAAATAGCCGAGGGAGATAAATCAGAAAACCGGGTGGGCGTAATCACTCACCCGGAGCACATATGTACTTCCCGGCGAGATTGTGCACTTCCCGTCGGGATTTTATTTAAATAATTTTGTGCCAAATTAGTGTCAAGTCTTGGTCAAAACAGGCAAAAACATATCAAATTAAATCAAAAAACATAAAAATATAATTTAATGCGTTACAATATGTTGGATGCGTAAGTTGGGTGGGAACAAGGGGTTATAAAACCCCATC
>CAZJLX010000175.1:0-4362 GCA_964546545.1 uncultured Ignavibacteriaceae bacterium
CGACGGCCAATAGTACGGCGGTGGCGGGGGAGGAGGATAACAATACGGATTCGGTTTGCCGGGGCGATCTCTTGGTTCACGCACGATTGATTGGGAATAGGCATCATTTTGCTTTTTAATCTCATTGTACGAAGGAGCAGAATGGGATTGAGATTGGCCTTCAATCGGTTTTTGAATGCCGACTGATTGTATAGATAAATCGCCCATGTTTTGAGATGGCTCCGAATGAATCTGTTCCCTTTTTATTTTAACACTACTGGAGGTACAATATCTATCAATAATATCCCGGTCGGCTGTAACTTTGATAACCTTTTTAAGATCGGTGGTCGATTTTTCCATCTCAATATTAACTTCGGTAGTCAGGTCGGCGGAAATGGAAATAGCGCTGATCTCGAATGTAATATAACTGACGGATGTCAGTTTTAGGGTCACATCTCCCGGTTTGATATTGCTGATTACGAAGCGTCCATCGACATCGGTCATAATGCCCTGGGTCGTACCGACTATCAGAACCGATACGCCAACAATCGGTTGGCCGGTCGCTTTGTCAGTCACCCGGCCGACGATTTTGCCGAATTCTCCGGCGGATAGAATTAGCGGGATTAAAAGGGCGGTGAGGACGATGAGGATTGAGATTGATAAACTTCGGCTGCGCATAATACACCTCCTTGGGTTGAGTCTTTGTCTTTGTTCTGAGGGGATTACAACCTAAAGACGTTTTTCTTCCCGGAAATATTTAAAATAATTTCAAATAATCTTACCTGAGTATATTGTCATACCTGCGAAAACACCAGGTCAAAGTTATTTTGTTTGTAGTTCAGGCTTTAGCCTGTCTTTGTTATTAGAAAATAAGCAAGCTTATGAGCTTAAACTTCAAGCCTCTAAAACATCTGTCGTTTATTGATAATGTTTTGTGGCTGGAGTACGTCCCCGTGCTCCAGCATGGAACTTCAGAGCCCTGCTTGCACGAAACGAAGTTGAGTGCAAGGCCTAAGGGGCGCTTCTGACAAATGCTATTTGACAGGTTTCATTTTGAAATCGAGCCGAGAAATCTTATCGAATTTAACATTTACTGATTTATCTTTAGTGATTAGATAGCCGTCAGCCTCAACACTCAATTTATATTTGCCTTCGTCCAAATTTATGAAATTATAATAGCCGAAAGAATCGGTTAATCTATAAAATGCTTTGTTCTCAATACTGATTTTTGCATTGGAAATAGGTTTACATGTCTTTTTATCAATAACACGTCCGAATATTGCACCTCTTGTCGGCCGTGATCCAAGAGTCATTATTGGTCCGGCGCCTACCAAAACAGGAGAGCGGTAAATACTATCAATTATATATACAACCTCTCCCGTTCTGCCACCTCGGATAAGGATTTCCCCTTCACTGGTGTCATTGACAGTAGTATCACGGGGTAATGAGTCCAATGATATATCCACAAACGTAACGGAATCTTCAAACACAATTATATTGGGAATTTCGACCGTCTTATAAGATACGGTCGAAGTCTTTAGCTTGTATTCCCCCGGTTTTATATGCTCGATTATGTATTCACCATCCATATTCGACATGGCTCCTTGTTTAGTGCCAACTAATTTAACTGATGCACCCAAAACAGGTTGGCCGGTGGCCTTGTCGGTAGCCCGACCCTTGATTTTGCCATAATCAATAGCAAATAAATCTACGCTATTAAATAATAACAGAATAACAACTGCTATAAATGTAAAGAAAGTTTTCTCGCGCATAACATCCTCCCCAAAAAATAGTATAATAAAATCGGACTGGTTTCACAATAGTGACGGTAAAAATAGTATAATGTGCAATAGAAATATGGAGCCTTCCCGCCACAAATTCTCAATCAAACCGATGTTAATCCCGCCAGCACCTATTTATAAAAGAGAAAAATATATGTATTGCCAAATCTGTCAAAATCACTCTACAGATATGCACAAAAGCCCAAAGCGCAGAGAAAGGGGCCACTGCCCCCGCGAAGCACAGGAAAGGGGGGCACTGCCCTAAAAAAAAATGTCAAAATATACGAAACAAACCCAATTTCTTGTAATGATATGTAGTTCATAACAATACAGGGAATTTGCAAAATATGGCTATTTCGCCTTAATCTACCGCTTATCCGTAATATATTCTGATGAATGCAACCAAATATGGATTAAAAGTGTCTTAGCTATGAACATGGACAACGAGAAGTTCTGGAAAATATTAGAACCGATTCATCCGCAGGCTGAGCGGTTCTGCCGATCGATAGCCGGTAATCGTGAAAACGGTGATGACCTTTATCAGGAGGTCCTTTTGATTGCGTTGCGTAAATTCGAAACGCTTAAGGATACGGCGGCTTTTAAATCCTGGCTGTATCGGATAGTCATTAACCGTTTTAAAAACCGGTACCGTAAAATAAAACGGCTGGAATCGATCGATATTAATTCGAAATCTTCGGATATGTCCATGTTTTTTGATCCGCGGAATATATATGATAGCCGCCGCTGGCTAAATCGGGCGATGGCTGTTTTATCAGCCGATGAAAGAGCTTTGGTTGTCCTGTTCGAAATCGATGGCTGGTCGGTGAAAGAACTATCGTCCATGTTCAAAAAGCCGGAGGGTACGATTAAGGCGCGTTTGTCACGGACGCGGCATAAAATGCGACAGCAGCTTGAGAAATATATGCTGTTGTATGAAAATAAAAACGAGGCGGGTAAAAATAAAGGCACTTTGGCCGGAGGTAATTATGCACTGCAAAGAAGTGATATATCGGATAAATAAAAATCTTCCGCCCGATGAATCGGGGGAGATGCTGCGACATTTGGAAAGATGCCCGAACTGTGCACGAGCCTATCAGGCTGAACAGAAACTTCACGGCGCTTTTAGAACGGTTAAAGAAAACAATGAAAATCTTTCAACGCCTCTTTCATCTATCCGCCATCGGGTAAATGAAAGATCGGAATCTGCAACAAAGGAGTCAATCATGTCTAAGATAAAATATCAGGCCAATTTACGCCCCGGCCTGTTGGTCGGTCTGTCACTGGCAGTTTTTGTTTTTCTATTTGTCACCCTTGTACCATTTTCATACACCACGACGGTCGGATATGAACTAACCTGCACTATGCCGACGGGAAATATAAACATTTCACTGGATAATTTAGGCAAAGCGATGAACGCAGTCGGTTTGGATGATGTATCTGTTGTGCGTGAGGATAATGTCTGTATTATCGGTAGTCTGCCTGATAAGACGGCGGCGCGGAAAGCATCGATTGTGTTTACCGCACTGACTGGTACGGAGAATGATTATGATATTCGGCCGATAGTCGGGACCGTGTCCGGATCGCTTTTTGCGCAGGCGATTAATAAGTACACAGTCGAGGTGGAAACGACCGGCAAAAGTGATTCTGAAATCGCCGAGGAAATCCGACAGCAACTGACTACCAGCGGTATTGCCGATGCGCAGGTCAATGTCTCGACCATTGGCGGTGATGAATATAAAATCGATATTTCTTCTTCTTCCGGCGGACCGGATAGCGGGACGGAGTCGGAATCGGTGATAGAATTAAAACTAAAAAGCGGCGAAGATAAGATTTCGTTTGATGCCCCTGAATCACCCGGGACGCCCGAGGATTTAAATCTCGATTTTGAGAATATGACCGATGCCGAGATCAAGGACGCGGTTGAGGCTAAGTTGGCGGCTGAGGGCAAAGAGGGTGCGAATGTCGAAGTCATCACACGCGCGGACGGTAAGCGCGAGATAAATGTTTCATTCGAAAAAGAGGAAACAAGATAGCCGGATTGAATTGCATCGGGTTGTTTTGATATAACCGTCAGGTCACATATCGACCGTTGAGAATTTGGCTTGACGGTGTATTTATTTAAATAAGGGATCCAATCTACTGCTTGATCAAAGCAATTGCTTCGGCACGGGTGGCGTCGGCACGGAGAAGGCCGCGGACGGCTGAGGTGATCGTTCGACTGCCCGGCTTCTTGACACCGGTCATCGTCATGCACAACTGCTCGGCTTCGATTATAACCAACACCCCTTTGGCCGAAAGGACGTTATAGATCGTATCGGCGATATCGGAAGCGAGCCGCTCCTGAAGGGTCGGTTTGTGAGACATCATCTCGACAATTTTTACCAAATTGGAAAAGCCGGTCGTTTTATTTTTTTGCGGGATATATGCAATATGCACCTGCCCGATAAAGGGCAGGAAATGATGTTCGCACATCGAATAAAAGGCGATATCCCGGACAATAATCAGTTCATCTTTATTGGGCGTAGTATACAGCTTGAGTTCTTTTTCCGGTTTGGCCTTGATACCGTCGAATATTTCGTGATACAACTCGTAGATACGCTCG
>CAZJLX010000175.1:4372-5849 GCA_964546545.1 uncultured Ignavibacteriaceae bacterium
GTGTTCGTTGAAGTCCCTCACGATTAGGGTCTTCGCCGATACCTTCGATAATCAGCCTGACCCCATCGATTATTTTTTTCTTATCCATCTATTTTATGGGTGCAGGCTCCGCCGACTCGACATCCTCCGATCCAGCTCGTCCGATGATGACGTCGATTTCATGTCCGTCGAGAACCTCTTTTTCAAGCAGGGCATTGGCGACATCATTCAGCTGATCGCGATGCTCGGTTAAAATCTGAAGCGCCCGCTTTTCGGCCTCCTCGATTATCTTGCGCACCTCATCATCGATTTTCATAGCTGTCGCTTCTGAATAATCGCGATGCTGGGAGATCTCTCGACCAAGAAATATCTGCTCATCCCGTTTACCGAATGTAATCGGCCCCAGTTTCTCCGACATGCCCCACCGACAAACCATTTTCTGTGCAATATCGGTGGCCCTCTCCAGATCATTTTTGGCGCCGGTTGTCAGTTGCTTAAAGACAATTATTTCGGCCACCCGGCCACCCATAGCATAAACCAGGTGAGTCTCCAGCTTTTCTTTGGAGAATGTATGACGTTCATCGACCGGTAAGTAATGTGTTACACCGAGTGCCAGGCCTCGGGGTATAATGGTCACTTTATGTACTGGATCGGCATTCGGCAGATAACTTGCAACCAACGCATGACCGGCTTCATGGTACGCAATCATTTTCTTTTCGTCTTCGGGGATAACCATCGACCTGCGCTCGGCCCCCATCATGACCTTGTCTTTGGCTTCTTCAAAGTCGGACATTCCGACCGATTCATGATCCAAACGGGCCGCCAATAAAGCGGCTTCGTTGACCATATTGGCCAGGTCGGCCCCGGACAGTCCGGGCGTTCCGCGCGCCAAAATATCAAGCCTTACGTTATCGGACAGCTTGATTCTTTGAGTATGCACCTTAAGTATTCCTTCACGACCGCGCAGATCGGGTGAATCGACTACAATCTGTCGATCGAATCGTCCCGGGCGCAGGAGAGCCGGATCGAGGATATCAGGACGGTTGGTTGCCGCGACGAGAATTACCCCGTCATTTGATTCAAAACCATCCATCTCGACCAAAAGCTGATTTAAGGTCTGCTCCCGTTCATCATGACCACCGCCGAGACCGGCCCCGCGATGTCTTCCAACCGCATCGATTTCATCTATAAAAATTATGCATGGTGCATTTTTCTTGCCCTGTTCAAATAGATCGCGTACCCTGCTGGCGCCGACCCCGACAAACATCTCGACAAAATCGGAACCGGACATCGAAAAGAACGGGACACCCGCTTCGCCCGCGACAGCACGCGCCAGCAGTGTTTTTCCCGAACCGGGAGGTCCTAAAAGCAGCGCCCCTTTGGGAATCTTACCGCCCAGTTTTTGAAATTTGCCCGGATCTTTAAGAAAATCGATAACTTCGCCAAGTTCGAATTTTGCTTCATCCACACCGGCGACATCATTAAAATTCACTTTGTG
>CAZJLX010000176.1:0-5827 GCA_964546545.1 uncultured Ignavibacteriaceae bacterium
CGAAAATATTCACCAATTCGTCATTGTTGCAGTCACCGCAGACCGGATCGACCGGTTCCGGATTCCAGCCGGAAATCCGCGCCATCATCCACCACCACGCCTTACCCTTTTGGTAGCAGTTAAAACAATGCGAATGAGCACAATCGCCACAGGTCGGGCAACTGTACTGCGCGCACCAGTCATAACACCAGTTGCAGGCATCAGTTTCGTCGGGGTAATAAGTGCCATCTGGATCATAACTTTCAATATCAGCGAAATCAAAGAGGATTTTGTCATTCAAAAAACAATAATCCCGAATCTGGTTGTTGCTTCGATACAGATTACCGTCAACGCCACTGCCGTCAAGATGTCCTGTCATATAGATAAAAATCACATCGGGATAATCGGACTCCAGTTCGTTCATTTTATTGAGATAAATATTGATGCCTGTTTCAGTATTGTCCGAACAGCCGCCACACCAGGAGAAGATCGCCATATTACATTCGGGATGTTGCTGAAGATAGAGTCGGGTGGCCGGCACCCAGGTCGTATCGCCGGTTCCCCCGAGATCATCGGACACCTCATAAAAATAGGGAGGATCATAAAGCGAATTTTCATCATACAGTATATCGATCCCGGTCATTATCTGACTGCCGTGCGAGGTATGCACATAATAAATATGATAGCCGGAGTCGATCGCTTCGATATAACTTTGCGGAACAGATTCAAATTGCGCTACTGCATTATGATCGGCGATAATCGCCGCACTCGCCAGACCGGTCGAAAAGGCAAAAATCACAATAAACAGAAATATTATGTTGTCCTGCGCTTGTCTAGCGCGGCACATATTCTCCTCCAAAACCTCACACAGACAGAATTTATTGTCAGCCAATTGTTAATTCAGGCTCACTTTTCGATCCCGTCACTCATAAATCAGCTATGGACACTGAAGCGGCCCCCCACCACGGTACAAATGACTTATTAAATCGGTGACATCAAAAATATTGCAGTCACCGGAATTGTTCACGTCGGCAGCCACCATCGGCGTCGGCGGCGGACCGGATTGATACAAAAAGGTAATCAGATAAGTGATATCGAACAGATTGACAAGTTCATCCTCGTTAACATCGCCACACATATATGGCAGGTCGACAGATCCGGCGATCGAGGATGGATTGTAGCTGATTATTGAACCGACAAACAGCGGATTATATGAAGCAAATCCGGAGATATCCAACAACGCCGACTGATCGGCATTGGCTGAGGCCGGAATCGTGAAATAAAGTTTTATTATCGGCCCTGATCCCGGTTCCAGTTCCGGAGTGGTCGATTCGGTATTGTACAAATTATAGACCAAATGCTTGTTATACGGATCGTAGATACTGTTAATTTTATGATCGAAATAATCGGTGCGACATCCGGCCGTCGAAAATGAATCGATATTCAACTCCAGATCGCCGGCGTATGAAAGCGGGACAACTATCTGGCGAATCGGGACGGTATTATTAGACGTTATTACGACTTCGACCTGAGATCCTGCGTCACCTTCAACCGCAGGAGCGATCATCGAATCGGCCAGAGCGGTAATATAATTGGTTGCTGTATAGGAGCGAATCCCCTCACCGGCAATAACCTGCAGAGTGACATCAAATTGTCCGGGAGTTGTATATGTATATTTAGGCGACTGCTCGAAGGATGAATCACCGTTGCCGAAATCCCAGATCCAGTCCTGGACGGTCAATTCTGAAGAACCGATGAACTGAATATCAAGTGGCACATTTCCCCAGAGAGTATCGCTTTCAAATGAAACGCCACGATCGGGAATGATATTGGAAATCAAAAATTCAACCATCGGATCACATCCGCTCCAGGGGCAGTACAAATTGTCGATTGTGTACCATGAATTGTTACTCCCGCCCCAGCCGTAATTCATGTGTACCTGATGCGTCGAACTTGGATTTCGCCAACCATCGGCAACGATTGAATGAGAATTGATTCGATACTGCATCGGGCGACTGGCGGCAATTTCGGCCTGGATAATACCCGACCAGGTCAACAATGACTGACCGATCCGATCATGCTTCACGGTTGTCTCTTTATAGCGAAAATAATCGGGGAAAACATCAACCGCATCGGCGGTATAAGCACCCGATCCGCATGCGCCGTAGTACATATCAAAAGCGACACCGACTTCATAACAAAGTTCGGAAAGGGCATCCAATTCCTCCTGAGAACAACCACCGACGCAGTCATCAACTATATTGGCCCAATCGTATGAGTCGGAATAATCGGCCGAAAGATAATCACCGGGCGAACTGCCCTCACAGGAATTATCACCGCTCCAATAATAGACATGCGAACCGGTTCCCTGTGGCGGCCATTGATGATAAGCCAAAATTTGCGCGGCTGCAGTAGCGACACATCCGACGACACATTGTCCGCCGTCCCCGTATGGGCAAAGAATATTATAGGGATAACCCTGATGCCAGCGGGTCGTCAGAAGCGGCCCCATTTCCTCCATCGATTCTTTGGCCGAGGTTATATCATTTAAAAAATCTTCATCGGATTGTAAAAAGCGCTCCCATTCCAGATAATGTTCGCGACCGAGTAAAACATCACCTTTTTCCGGCTGTACGGCCTCCAATGAGCCATAAAATTCGACATACATTCGCACACGATTCTGCAAAACATCTTTGATAAGTGCTGAAAATCCTTCCGGGTCCGAAAAATCGAGCCGGTCTTCATCGGAACAGGCCTTGACCGGGGGCAGTTCCTTTATTATCGGGACAATTATATATCCGGCCGGTTCGACCTCGTAATAGCGCCCCAAAACAGTATCGTTTACAATAATATCTATCGGTTGATCCAATTGCGGATCGGTCGACCCGCCCCAATTTCCGTCTTGGGAAGTGATATAAGTCAACCAGTTACGGCCCACCTGTCTGCTTTCCGCCAAATCGGCAATCTCGGCGAGCGATACCAAGTTAACTCCGGCAACTAATATTAAGGCCAGAATAAATACTGTAGAAATTTTTTGGATGACTAATCTCATAATGTCCTTCTTTTCCCCGAAAATAATTTAACAATCTTTTCATCCCCGGGCGGTGTAGCAGTGAGGATACAAAAATATATCCATAAGTTTAAGAATGTCAAGGGAATAATTGAATGTGGGGTGTTCGTTCAAATGTAAAAAGAGATAGATTCAGTCTATCTCTTTTTACAGTCTCAAAGAATTCTGCTATTTCATCAAAATCATCTTTTTGGCCATAGTTTGGCCACCCGCCTTTAACTGATAAAAATAGACACCGCTGGCCAGCGAATTACCCTCCCGATCGGTGCCGTCATACATTATATTATGAATACCGGCGTTTCTTTCACCCAGATTTATATGTTTAACCATCTGTCCCAGAAGATTATAAATTGTCAGCTCGACCTCCTTTCGGGACGGCAGTTCAAATGAAATATTGGTCGAGGGATTAAACGGATTGGGATAGTTCTGATGCAGGGTTAATTTATCCGGCAAAAGAGTATTATCTTCATCGGCAACATCAGACATAGGTGGCGTGGTGATACCGACGGCGGAAAGAATCGGTTTTGTTTCCAGCATCGAAATAAGATCGGAGCCGGGGCTTCCGAAATCGAAAGCGGTACAAGAAATATAATATCTTGTATTCTCCAAAACATTATTGATTATATACTCATATTCAAAGTATTTAAAATACCCTTCATCGGTCAATTCATAGGGATCGGCACTATCGGGAATCAATGTTGACGGGTAGGGTTGAGCCGGATATACTTTATGGATTTTGGTTGTATCGACCAGATCGGATTCATTAAAATCAATCGGCTCAAAATAAAAGACCGAATCGCCCCAGACAAAGGGAGTGCCGATAATATAATCAAGCGGATTGGATATACCATATAGAGAGTAAATTTCATCCGGAGTCATCGGCGGGCCGACAATTTCCCAGGAGTAAGTATCGACATTATAGGCATATTTGTAAAAATCCTCGAGGTCATAAGTCGCTATCATCGCAAAACTGCCGGCAACTGAATCGAACGAAGAATAAATTCGGTAACCTTCAAAATCGATCCGATGAGAAAAATAATCGTACGTCGTTTCCGAATTTAAACCATTCCAGCGGACTTTAATCTGACTGCCTTCGGCCTGAAGTCGAACGGTTGGAGCGGGAGGAGGCGAAGCGGCGCGAAAATCCGGAACACCATCACCAGAAACATAAACCTGACTCTCTCCACACATACGGGAAAATCCGGCAAAACCATCGCCATCGGTATCGACGCCCGGGTTATCATAAATCCATGAAGCCCACATCGCATTTCGACCGAAATTTTCAAAATTCAGATAATCACTGTAAGCATCCGGGCTGGATGGATCAAACAGATCACCGAAAGCCTCGCAATCGGTATGAAAATCCTCGCCTGCGACATAAGCAAATGTAATCGGTAATATCTCGCCCGGATCTATATTGAAGGGACCAAAAGATAATAGATAGCGCGTATCGAATCCATCGGCAAGATTAAACGCTGTCGTCGGAGGAGGCAACCATCCCTCGGCACTATGATCGACGGCCGTAAACAATTGATCATAATCGAATTCCTCATGACTCATGATATAATATTTATTATGGTCACCTTCCGGTGTCCCGAGAAATCCGCCAAAATCGCGAAACGGGTCTTCGGCTGTCCCAGCCTGTCGCGGACCGAAATCCTGAGAAGTATCCGAATTTGAAATCCACCAGTTAAACGAATATTGAAGACTATCATTGGGGGTTTTTAAAACTCTGATACCGGTCACATGCGGCCAGGAAAAAGTCGGGCAGGGAATATCGGTGTCGGCATTGCGGCCGTCATTATCGGCAATCCAGGCAATATTTAGCGTGTCCTCCCAGTCTTCACCGGGGCAGTCATAAATTGACGGAACCGATCGACGGAAACCACAAATATCATCTTGTGCCTCATCGTAAACACCTTGTTTACCGACATCACCATCGATATAAATCCCCATATAAACATCCTCAAGAGTATTCGTTCCGATATTTTCGATGGAGTAATCAAAGATAATAAAATCATCGGCATAGGAGTATGACCAGGCGTAACTTCTTTGCTCGATACGAAGATTCAGCGGAATATGCGGCCGGTTATCAACCGGATCCTGGTCGACACAGGCATAATCGGTTACGGTATCAACAAAGACGGCGATAATATCCTGATCGGATATGGCATCACTATCATCCGGATTAAGAATCGAACGTTCGATTACTTCATTGTCCGGTGCGGCTGCGGGCCACATTTCAATAACAGGATTCCAGGCATCGGCCCCGACTGAAACCAGTGTATCCTCGCCGACTATCGCCCCTATCCACAAGGCGCCTGCGTATAGATACTCCTGATTCCCCGGGTACGGATAAACGCAGGAGGGAGCATAGCCAGGAAGAGATGCCCCCATCCAATCAAGAAATCCCTGTCCGATGGTTCCGGTATTGCTGACCGTCATGCCGATTTTGCCGATATCATGCACAGCGTAATTAATATTATCCCGGCAATCGGCCAAAACTTTGGCCGACTTAAAGAATGTTTCTCTATCCTGATAATAAGCCCGCCCGTCTGAATTGACGACGCAGATAAAACAAATCAGGACAAGAGATAAGATAATTTTGAATAAGACCTTAACGAAGCTCATCAAGTCCTCCCTTCATTGGTTTTTTACCTGTTTAAAATAGAATATATCATATAATCCCCGATATTCAAGTCCTTAATAACAGGACGAATAACGAGAACAAACGTTTACAATTAATATCAGAAAATTATAAATGACTAGGCCCGCAGG